>JBGVIN010000054.1:0-20489 GCA_045123255.1 Eubacteriales bacterium | reverse complement strand
CTGAATAAGAGGTTACCGTCCTTCGTCCAGAAAATATTGAGGATTGCGGTAAAAATCACGATAACGATAAGCGGCTTTAAGCCTTTTAGGATAGTGCCGAGCGGCACGCGGCTTATAATTATCGAAAGGAGAACGACAACGAATAAAAAAGCAAAGGAATAAATGCTTTTTGCTACAAAGGTAGCAACCATAAACATAATTACGAGGAAAAGCTTTGTTCTTGGGTCAAGCTTGTGGATAAGTGATTTTCCCTCGTAATACTGTCCGAGTGAAACGTCAAATGCCATTTTGACCCTCCTTTCCTTGGGAGGCTCTGCCATAGCGGTCAACAATTGCCGTAATCGCGCCCTCAACCGTATAAACGTCGCTCGGAATATCAATTCCGCGCTCGCTAAGCTTTGCAACAAGAGCTGTAATTTCGGGCACGTCAAGTCCGTTTTCGCGAAGCAGCTCACTCTTTGAAAAGACCTCGGCACAGGTGCCGCTCGTGAGTAGCTTACCGCCTGCCATAACGACAACGCGGTCGCAATACATAGCCATATCCTCCATACTGTGGCTGACTATAATTACGGTCGTGCCGCTTTCCTCTCGGTATTTTTTAATACCGCCGAGAATTTCACGTCTGCCGCGAGGGTCAAGTCCAGCAGCCGGCTCATCAAGCACCAAAATTTTCGGCTTCATAGCCATAACGCCTGCAAGTGCAACGCGTCGCTTTTGTCCACCCGAAAGGTCAAACGGAGATTTTTTCAAGGTTTCGGAGTCAATTCCGCAAAATGCGGCACTTTCCAAAACGCGAGCCTCGATTTCCTCGGGCGAAAGACCCATATTTTTCGGTCCGTAGGCAATATCGTCCTTCACCGTATCTGCAAAAAGCTGATACTCGGGGTACTGCATAACCATACCGACCTTATATCTAACCTTGGCTATCTTCTTCGGCTTTTTCCAAATATCCTCGCCGTCGACTGTAACCGTGCCGCGAGTAGGTCTTAAAATGCCGTTTAGCATTTGCACAAGGGTTGATTTGCCCGAGCCTGTATGACCTATTAAGCCCGTTATTAAATTTTCCTCAAATTCAAGTGAAACATTATCAAGCGCGTTTATTTCATACGGTGTTTTCTTGCCGTAAACGAACGACACGCCGCTAAGCTCTATTATCGACATTTTAACTCCTTTCTCGGCTCAGCCGAAATTCGTATTTTTCAGTAATTATTTCAAAAGCTCCTTGGCAATTAGGTCGGCAGATGTGTCTAAATCGTACACTCCTAAGGGTATTTTTGTGCCAAGGTTGTTATTTATTGCGTTAATAAGCTCAATTGACTGCGGCACCTCAAGTCCTGCCGAGGTTAATTTTTCAGGCTGAGAAAAGACCTCGCTCGGCGTACCCTCAAGATACTTTTTGCCGCCGCGCATAACGACAACTCTGTCTGCCTCTATTGCCTCGTTCATATAGTGTGTAATTAAGACAATAGTAATTTTTTCTTCCTTATTGAGCCTTAAAATGGTGTTCATAACCTCTTTTCTGCCAAGAGGGTCAAGCATAGCTGTTGACTCGTCAAAAATAATGCACCTCGGCTTCATTGCAATAATACCTGCAATTGCAACCCTTTGCTTCTGTCCGCCTGACAAACGGTGAGGTGCGTGGCGCGCGTACGATTGCATACCGACGATTTCAAGCGCCTCATCTACTCTTTTTCTTATTTCCTCGGGGGCAAGCCCTAAGTTTTCGGGACCGAAGGCAACGTCCTCCTCAACAACTGTGGCTACAATTTGGTTGTCGGGATTTTGGAAAACCATACCGACGTTTTTTCTGACCTCGTATGCATCGCTTTCCTTCATTTTCTTATCGGAAATCAGCTTGCCGTCAATATATATATTACCGCTATCGGGTGTTAAAATCATATTTATAAGCTTAGCCGCGGTTGATTTGCCCGAGCCGTTGTGCCCAAGGAGCGCAACGAACTCACCCTCGTTTATTTCAAGGGAAAGGCTATCAAGTGCAAAGCGGTTCTCGACGTTATCGTTGTCGGGATACTTATAGCAAACGTTTTCAAGTTTAATTAACGGATTCATATTTCTCCTTAATTTAGTAGTACCTTACGTTTATAAAAATCATTATGTAGCGAAGCCGCAATTTATGTACCGCAAGGCGGTCATCTTCTCCCAGCGGAGAAGGCAATTTTATTTTTCGTTGGCAATCCAACGCGCACTCGCGCCGCAGGGCAAAAAGCCCTTGGTTTGGGTAACTGGCAAGGCAACCTCGGCGGTTTCAGCGCGACCGCCGTGCTTTTTAACAACCTCTACGTTTAATACGTAGCCCATTGTAAGGGCGCTAAGACCCGTAGTGTATGAATTTATAAGCATAAAAAGTGGGTCGTCTGAGATAAGCTTTTCGCAAAGATTTACAAAATCGCAAACCGCGTCCTCAAGCTTCCAAACCTCGCCGCCCGGGCCTCTGCCGTAGGACGGAGGGTCCATAATAATGCCGTCGTATTTGTTTCCGCGGCGGATTTCGCGCTCAACGAACTTACGGCAGTCATCAACTATATAGCGCACGGGTGCGTTTTCAAGTCCGCTCGATGCCATATTCTCCTTCGCGCATTGAACCATGCCCTTTGAGGCATCAACGTGAACGACAGATGCGCCTGCCTTTGCAGCGGCAACGGTTGCTCCGCCCGTGTATGCAAAAAGGTTCAAAACCTTAACCTCTTTACCTTGTGCGCGTCTTTGCTGTATAAGCTCTGAAAACCAATCCCAGTTAGCCGCCTGCTCAGGGAAAAGACCCGTATGCTTAAAGCCCATAGGCTTTAGGTTAAAGACCATATCCTTATATGTAATTGTCCATTTCTCGGGCACGTCATTTTTCACCCACGCGCCGCCACCGCTTTTTGAGCGACGGTAAATTCCGTCGGCACGTGACCAAAGCTTATGCTCTCTTTTTCCCTTCCAAATAACCTGTGGGTCGGGACGAATAAGAATATATTTTCCCCAGCGTTCAAGTCTTTCGCCGTCTGAGGTATCAAGAAGCTCGTAATCCTTCCAATCGTTAGCTAAATACATAATTTCCTCACATTTTGTAGTATTTTCCAAGTATGTTTGAGCCTGCATGTCCGTGACAAATTGCAAGCGCAAGTGCGTCCGCGGTATCATCGGGCTTCGGCGGCTTCGGTAGGTTAAGAAGCGTTGTAACCATAGTTATGACCTGTTTTTTCTCTGCCCTGCCGTAGCCAACGACGGACTGCTTCACCTGAAGGGGTGTATATTCCGCAATTTTAAGTCCCTTTTTGTGCGCCGCAACTATAATTGTGCCGCGCGCCTCGGCAACGCAAATTCCCGTTTTTTGGTTGGTGTTCCAAAAAAGCTCCTCTATTGCCATCGTGTCGGGCTTATATTTATCGATTATCGTATTCATTCCATCGAAAATTTGAGTAAGCCTTTCCTCAATCGGGGTGCCTGCCTTGGTTTGAATTGAGCCATAGCCAAGCACGCGGAATTTGCCCTTAACACATTCCAAAACGCCCCAACCGACAATGGCAAAGCCAGGGTCTATTCCCAAAATAACCGTAAAACCGCCCCCTTCGATGGATTTTTGAAGATTTTCTCCAAAGCTTTATAGATTATTTTATCACATTTTTTCCATAATGTCAAATATATTATAAAATTATTGCGAAAATAATTATGCGAAAATTATTATATAAATATAGGTTGAAATTTTGATGTTTATATGATAAAATGACTATAACTGCATTTTTTTGGGAAGGAGATTTTTATGAGCAATTTTTTACAGCTGAGCGTTGGCGATATTCTTGAAATGAAGAAGCAGCATCCCTGTGGCGGCAAGCTTTTTAAGGTTTTGCGCGTTGGTGCAGATATAAAAATTTCCTGTCTTGAATGTGGCAGGTCTTTAACGCTTGACCGCTTGAAAATCGAAAAAATGGTCAAAAGGGTTGCATCGAAGGGGGCAGAAAATGAATAGCGGTGAATTTATTCTAAACGAAAAAAAGCCATCATTTATAAATAGGCTCTCTTCTCTTTTCGTGCGTTTCCTTAAAACGAGAATTTTAACCAAAAAGTATATGCTTTTTGCGTTTTTTACGCCTATTTTAGTTATGCTTCTTACCTTCCTTTTTACGGGAATGATTTTTGGCAAGACAAGCTTTTTGGCACTCGATATGAACGCGCAATATATCTACTTTTTTGAGCAGCTACGCGATGCTTTAACTGGCAAGGAGCCGTTTTTCTATACGCTTGAGCGTTCACTCGGCGGTGAGTTTTTCGGCTACTATACCTACTATCTTGCTTCTCCCCTCTCTCTTATCGTGGTGCTCTTTCCCGACACTATGATTGTTGAGGCAATCGGGCTTATGATGGTATTAAAGAGCGCACTTGCTTCTCTTGCCTTCTGTATTTATCTATACAACACAAGACCCGTAAATTCGGTAGGCTTCGGTATGTTTTCCGTTGCTTATGCGTTTTGCGCTTACGCGACCGCGTACCAAACTAATATTATGTGGATGGACGCCTTGATTTGGTTGCCGCTTATTGCACTCGGCATACGCGCTTTAATACGCGAGGGCAAATTCAAGCTTTTCGTTATTTCCCTCTCCCTTGGAATTTGGTCTAACTACTATATCGGCTATATGCTTTGCATCTTTGCCGCGCTTTATTTCGTTTTCTTCCTTGCTTCTCACTCGAAGGCGGAAAGAAATCCAAACGGCGTTAAGCTGCACCTCTTAAAATCCTGTCTTAGATTTTTCCTTTACACCTGCCTTGTTTTGGCAATAACGGCAGGGGTGCTTCTTTGCGCTATCTACTCTCTCAGCTTTGGAAAAAGCGACGGCTTTGACCCATCAAAGCTAACCTTTACCGTAAATATTGACTTTATCGACGTTATAGCAAAGATGTTTATCGGCACCTTTGACACCTTCCGTCCTGAGGGTAAGCCTCATATTTACGCAGGCACGCTCGCACTTCTTTTGCTCCCTCTTTTCTTTATATCGAAAAAAATCAAGCTTCGTGAAAAAATAGGCTACTCCGCACTCGTTACTTTTTTCATAGCAAGCTTTACTATAAGCGCGTTAAATCTTTTCTGGCACGGCTTTAGCGAGCCTGTTTGGCTAAACTACCGATATAGCTTTATTTTCTCGTTTATCATTTTGATTATGGCTTACCGCGCCTACGAGGGAATAAACGAGGTAGGATTTAAGTACTTTGCCGTAGCCTCGGGCGCTTTGATATTCATTTTGTTTATCGCGCAAAAAACCGCCGACCTTACAAGATACGACGGTGACACGGCAAACCGCTATAACATTTGGGGTACGGTTTGGCTCACATCTATATTCCTCGGCTTATACCTGCTTCTTTTCTATTTACTCAAAAGAGAGCCGAAAAAGCTCTCCTCCTCGGCAACGGATGCTCCTTATAAAAGAAGGGTGTCGAAAACGAGAGTTATTTCAATTATTCTCTGTGCGCTCGTTTGCACGGAAGCACTCGTTTCTGCGTGCATTTCTTGGGCGGGACAGTTTGACGATGCAGGTCTTTCAACGAAATCGAATTACGATAATTTCAAAAGGTCACAAGGCGTTATCACGGAATTTTTAGAAAAAAAGGAAATAGACGGCTTTTTCCGCGCGGAAAGACTTTTCCAAAGAAAATCAAACGACAATTTGGTGCTTAATATAAACGGCGTTTCAGAGTTTACCTCCACCTACAACAAGGGCGCGAAGGACTTTCTCAAAAGGCTTGGCTACAAAACGCAGGACCAAAGCGCGCTTTATAGATTTACAGACGAGCTTGCAGACTCGCTCCTTGGTATTAAATACGTTATTTCCGACGAGCTAATAAACAAAAAGCCAGAGGAAATTATAAAGAGCGATATATATAAGGAAATCGCTGTGCTTGACGGAAAATACACCGTTTACGAGAATAAGCACGCGCTTCCTATTATGTATGCGGTAAATAAGGACGTGCTTCTTGCTGATATGTCAGAAGAAATGAGCAGCAGTCTTTTTGCAATTTATATTACGGAGCTTATGACAGGGGTCGACCTTGGCTACTATATGACGGAAAAGAAGCTCGATACCGTTTATAACGAATTGATAACGGGCGCAATTAAGGACGCAAGCGTTAGCGACACCGAAATTCGCGGCACGCTGACCGCAAAGGAAAATCAAATTGTATTCACCACTCTGCCCTATGACAGAATGTGGCAGGTACACGTGGACGGAGTGCGCGTGGAAGCATACAAGTGCTTTGACGCTATGCTTGCCTTTGATATTGAAGCGGGTGAGCATACTATCGAGATGAAATACGTGCCCATGCAATGGTACGTCGGTATTGCAATTACGGGCGTTGGCTGCTTCGTATTTTCAATTCTTGTTATTTTAGAATTTGTTACAAAATTACGCCAAAAAAGCAAAAGAAAGGGCGAAAATTTATGATATATCACGTTAACGGAACACTTGAATATTTGGAAAGCGGATTTTGCGTTATCGACTGTATGGGCGTTGGTTATAAGCTGACGGTCAGCGACAATACATTTGCAAAAATCGCAGGACATATCGGAGAAAAAATGAAGCTTCTTACCTTTATGAAGGTAAGCGAGGACGGCGTTGACCTTTTCGGCTTCAAAACAAGTGAGGAGCTTGAGGCGTTTAAGCTTCTTATCACCGTTTCGGGCGTTGGCCCTAAGGCGGCAATGTCAATTCTCTCTCTTTTAACTCCCGACCGTCTTTCTATGGCTATTTCAAGCGAGGACACGAAAGCAATTGCAAAAGCATCGGGCATAGGTCCTAAGACCGCGGCGCGCGTTGTTTTGGAGCTCAAGGACAAGATTGTTAAGCTTCCGTTTGCAAGTGAGGGCGAAGCGTACGTAAGCGCACCGAGTGCCCCCGTTACCAAGGGCTCTAATCTTTCAGAGGCGCTTGAAGCACTCGTGGTGCTTGGCTATTCAAGAAGTGAGGCACAAAGGGCGCTTGGCGGCATTGACCCGAAATTAGACGTTGCAAAAATTATTCCGCTTGCGCTTGCTAAGCTAATGTAATAAGGAGGCTAAGTTATGATTGAGGAAACAGAATTTGACTATGAAAGCAGAATAGTTTCATCAGAAATGTCAGGGGACGACACCGATGTTGAGGTTAGCCTTCGTCCAAAGACCTTTGACGACTATATCGGTCAGGAAAAGGTTAAGGAAATGCTAAAGGTATATATAGATGCGGCAAAGGGCAGAGGCGATGCGCTTGACCACGTGCTTCTCTACGGCCCTCCGGGTCTTGGTAAGACGACGCTTTCGGGCATTATTGCAAACGAAATGGGCGTTAATTTCAGAGTAACGTCTGGCCCTGCAATTGAAAAGCCGGGTGATTTAGCGGCGCTTTTGACAAATCTTGGCCCCGGTGACGTATTATTTATCGACGAAATTCACCGTCTTTCACGCTCTATCGAGGAGGTTCTTTATCCTGCTATGGAGGACTACGTGCTTGATATTATTATCGGCAAGGGACCTGCGGCAAGAAGCGTCAGAATACCGCTTTCTCGCTTCACCTTAGTCGGTGCGACAACTCGCGCAGGGCAGCTCACAACACCGCTTCGCGACCGCTTTGGCGTGCTTTTGCGCTTAGAGCTTTACAGTGCTGAGGAGCTTGCAACAATAGTTACTCGCAGCGCTTCTCTCTTAGAGGTTGAAATTGACAAGGAGGGCGCGCTTGAAATTGCTTCTCGCTCACGCGGTACACCTCGTATTGCCAACAGGCTTCTTAAGCGTGTGCGTGACTACGCGCAGGTTAAGGGCGATGGCAGAATTACTCTTGAAATTGCAAAAACCGCGCTTAAAGCGCTTGAAATTGACGAGCTTGGTCTTGATAACATAGACAGAAAGCTGCTTGAAACTATTATTAAATTCTACGGCGGCGGTCCTGTCGGACTTGAAACCTTGGCGGCGACGATAGGCGAAGAGGCTATTACTATTGAGGACGTTTACGAGCCTTATCTTATGCAAATAGGCTTCCTTAGCCGTACTCCCAAGGGTAGGTGCGTAACAAGGCTTGCATACGACCATTTGGGTATTCCCTTTTCTGGTGGCGGAGCGACACAGCTCAAAATTGAAGGATAAATAAAAGGGGCATTCATTAAAAAGAAAAAATCAGAAATCCAAGCGGATTTCTGATTTTTTATTATATTTTGCTTAAACTCACCTGATTTTTAAGGCTTTTTAATGAGACAGTCCCCCTTTTTAATAAATTGTCGCAAGCGACATGAATTGAAAACCTTGTTTTCATGAATTGACGTTAGCACGTCGTGAATTGAAGCGGCGCTTCATTAATTGCAACGAGGTTGCATGAATTGGCTTACGCTACGAATTGCGAAAAATTGTGTTTGTGCAAAATGCACAATTTTTGGAGCAGTTTTATGTATATTCTATCATATTTTATATTATTGCTTGACAAATTGCGCGCAAAATTATATAATATTCATATAATTTATTATTTTGGAGGACCAAATGAACAAAAAATTACTTAGCGTGCTTATTTGTGTGCTTCTCGTTTTTGTTTCAATTTGCATCGTTTCCTGCGGTAACGACGGTGTTGATACAAGCGGAACTACAAATACTGACACAAGCACAAGCACAAATACAGATACAGGCAATCAAGAAACCCCGCCCGAGCCTGAATTACCGACCGAATGCACGGTTACCTTCTCTCTTGGAAACGGAGAGGCGGACATCGTTGAAACCGTTAAATATAACGAGGTTTTAAGAAAAATTCCGACTGACCCACAAAGAACAGGCTATCAGTTTAAGGGTTGGCTCTGCAACGGAAAAACCTGGATTCCTGCAAAGGTTACTGAAAATATCACAGTTGTGGCAAGCTGGTCACCGAACAACAATACGCTCGCATTTCTTCCAAACGGTGCGGACAACACGATGGACCCAATGGTTATCGCGTCCGACGCGACAGTTAAGCTTAATGCCTGCACACTCACCAAAAAGGGTGCTGACTTTTTAGGCTGGGCAACCGAGGAGGACGGCGAGGTTGTTTATCTTGACGGTGCTGACTTTACTATGGGCACAGAAAAGTTTAACCACCTTTACGCGGTTTGGTCTAACGCTACTTATGAAATTACGTACGAGCTTAACGGCGGCACAAACGCAGAGGGCAACCCAACCGAGTACACAATGGACTCACCCGTTAGCTTCTCTGACGCTTCAAAGGAGGGCTACACCTTTGAGGGTTGGACATATAACGGCGAAATTCTCGAAAGCACAGAGGGCTTGGCTGAGGACATCACTCTCGTTGCTAAATTTGAGCTTATAAGATTTAATATTAATTACGTTATGCTTGAAGGTGCTGCAAACGGCTCAAACCCGACGGATTTCAACAGAGAGGACGAAATTACACTCGCTGACCCATTCCTTGCAGGATATGATTTCATTGGATGGTTCGCTGACGAGGCGCTCACCGTTCCGTTTACTAAGATAGCTCTCGGCACAGAACAGGACGTTACGGTTTACGCTTCATTTAAGATTTTGCCATTTACAATTACTTACATAGTTCCCGATGCGCTCACAAATAACAAGGACAATATCGCAGAATTTACGGTTAATACCGAGTTTACCTTCCTTGACCCAACGGTTAACGCAAAGGGATACTCATTCACAGGCTGGTATCTTGCCGACACTAACGTTAAGGTTGAAGCACTCACGCCAAACTCATATTTCACATCTATCACGCTTGAGGCGCGCTACGAGCTGACCAACTACAAAATCACATACGCAACAGAGGGTATAGCAATGCCGTCCGATGCTCCTACAACGTATACCGTTTTAGACAGCAGTGATTCCTACGTGCTTCCTACCGATCTTACAAAGTTCGGTTACGCATTCGGCGGCTGGTACACAAGCCATCCAGACAACTATACCTACGAAAATCCTGTTGAAAAAATTGAAATTGACCCCGAAAATCCAACCGATATAACGGTTTACGCTAAGTTCACACTCCAAACCTACACAATCACTTACGTGCTTGGCGACCTTGCAGGCACGACGCATACAAACCCAACAACCTTTGACGTTGTTAACCCTGTAACGTTTACTGAGCCGACAACGGCAACTCTCGGCTACACGTTTATTAACTGGTATTTGAACCCTGAAAAGACAATGAAGGTTACAACCACCGAGGGCATTGGCGAAAACATCACAGTTTACGCAAGATGGGTTGAGGGCGATAATAAGCCGACTACACTTGTAAAGGCAGACGATATTTCAGAAATCTTTGCAAGCCCCGGAAATCCCGCGATTGATAACGGTCTTACCTTATTTGATGGCAAGAAGGAGTCTGTCGGCATTTACGGCGGCGGTAATGTAGAATGGTACGGTATGGCAGGTGATTCCTTAACAATTATTTTCAAGGAAGAGCTTGACGTGCTTTGTGTAACCGCATTTGGTGTTGGTAACTGGTCACTCTCCACTCACACATTCTACGATAAGGACGGCAACGTTACATACGTTAAGGAAGGCTTCGTATTCAACGGCACAGACGTTAACACAGGTTGGGACGAGGACGGCGACGGCGACAATTTCGTATTTGAGCCATCAGAGGAATTGCCATCTATCAAGGTTAAAAAGATTGTTATTTTGCTCACGGAAAATAAGTGGAATTCAGCAACCACAAACAAGTTCTGTGAATACGAAATCGAAATTGAAAATCCAAACTACGTTGACCCTGACGCACAATAATTAAATATGAAAGAAGTGCAGGCTTTTTAGCTTGCACTTCTCTTTTAATATTCAAATTTCATTTACCTGTTAGCTATATTGAGATTTTATTCCTTATGGCGGCGGAAAACGAGGCGTGAGAGCGCCTTTGGGTTAAATGGGAACAGTGGGTAAAGATAGGAGCGCTTATGGTTCAAGGTTTTGGTTGTGATAACAAGCAAAATGCCGACAAGTGCGCCTAAGGCAAGTCCCCACACGCCAAGGAATGCGACTAAAATAAGGGTGATAATTCGCACGAATTTCAAGGCGTAGCCAAGCTCGTAATTTGACTGTGTGAAGCTTGCCATTGATACAATTGCCATATAGAAAATTACGTCGGGACTGAGCCAGCCGACCTGTACGGCAAAATCGCCGAGCAAAAGACCGCCTATTACGCCAAAGGAATTTGACATCACGCTTGGGGTGTTGAGCGAGGCAAGCTTTAAGCCGTCAACGACAAATTCAACGAGCAGAAGCTGAATTAAAATAGGGACTGCGCCCGTTTCCTTTGGGACGACAAAATAGAGCCACTCGGGCACTATTTCGGGGTTTGTGGCAAGGAAATACCATATGGGTGTTAAGACAACGGCGCTCCAAAAAACGAGCTGACGCACAAGGCGCAAATAAGTGCCTGTTATCGGCGTATAGTAGTAATCGTCTGTGTCCTGCAAAAAATCAAAAATCGAGGTTGGCAAAATTATTGCCTCGGGTGAGGTATCGCAAAGAATTATAACGTTACCCTCCAAAACCGAGGCGCAGGCACAGTCGGGACGTTCGGTGCATCTGACCCTCGGAAACGGATTTAAGGAGCGCTTTTTTATTAAGCACTCGACAAGGCTCTGGTGTCCCATAGGTAATGCATCGGTTTTGATGCTTTTAATCTTCTCTATTATGCTTTTTACGAACACAGGGTCGGCTTTTTTGTTTAGATACACGACCGCAACGTCCGTTTTTGAAAGCTCGCCGACACACATATATTTCACGGTTAAATCGGGGGTGCGAATTCTGCGCCGTATCATTGCGGTATTAAAAATCAAGGTTTCAACAAAGCCGTCGCGTGCGCCGCGCATTACTCTGTCGTTTTCAGGCTCGTCCGTATTTCTTGCAGGGTACGAGCGCGCGTCAACTATTATCGCTCCGTCCCCGAAGCCACGCGCCAAAATTGCCGAGCAGCCCGATAGCACAGAGGTAACCACCGTGTCGATATCGTAGGCGGTATCGACCTCAACGCTCGGCACGGTTTTGGCAAATTTTTCGCACGCGCCCGCCTCTCCGTTTCCAAAATTCTTAACCGTAGTCAGGTGCATAATAAGCTTTTGCATAATTGCGCTTGTGACAAAGCCGTCAACGTAGTACATAACAAGGCTTTGACCGTTAATTTCTATTTCGCGCTTTATAATATCAAAGCTTTCGCGCGGGCGTAGTGCCTCGTCTACCTTGCTTATATTTTCTTCAAAATCGAACGACAATTTCTCCATAAAAAACCTCCGTAGATACTTTTTAGTAGTATTTACGGAGATTTATTATTTAATCATTTATTCTTAAAGAATTGGTAAAAATAGCACGGAATCATACCGTTATAAAGCTTTCTTACCTTATCTGCGCGCCTGCCAAAGAGATTTTGGAAGCCCTCGTGGCTCGTCATAACGTACTGCTGCCATCTGTCAAGCGTTTGGAAATGCTTACCCATTTTTCGGTAAAGCTCCTCCGTCTGCTTCATCGTAAAGAGGCGCTCGCCGTACGGTGGGTTACAAACAATAGTGCCACGTCTGCCCTCAGTCTTTATCGTCAAGGCGTCCTGTCTGAAAATTTTTATATGACTTAAAACACCTGCGTTTTTGGCGTTTTCGGTTGCAATTTCAATACATTCGGGGTCAATGTCCGAGGCGTACGCTTCAAATTTACTGTCGCGCTTCTCAAGGTCCTTGGCTTCCTCTCTTGCATTTTGCCATATCGATTTATCAAGCTGTGGAAATGCTTCTGCCGAGAAGGTACGGTTTATTCCCGGGGCAATATTGAGCATCTGCATAGCACCCTCGATAGCGATAGTGCCTGAGCCACAGAACGGATCCCATAATAATACGTCCTCGCGTGGGCGAGAAAGCTTTGCAAGAGCTGCGCCGAGCGTTTCTCTAATAGGTGCATCGTTTGATTTCGGACGGTAGCCGCGCTTATGAAGCGGTGTGCCCGAGGTATCAATCATCAACGTGCAACGGTTTTTGAAGATGAAAAAGTCGATTTGATATTTTACGCCCGTTTCCTCGAACCAAGTAATTCCATACTCAGAGGATAGACGGGAAACTATTGCTTTTTTTATAATTTTTTGGCAATCAGGTACTGAAAACAGTGTGCTTTTAATCGAGTGACCGCGCACGGGGAAAACATCACTCTTCCCTATCCACTCGTGCCAAGGGAGTGATTTCGTCCCCTCAAAAAGGTCGTCAAAGGTTAAGGCGTTAAATTCGCCCATTTTAATATAAATTCTTTCGGCAAAGCGAAGCGCAATGCTCGCCCTTGCCAAGGCACCTTCGTCGCCAATAAAGCTAATTCTGCCGTCCATTGTTTCGGTGCGACGGTAGCCAAGAGCATCTATTTCCTCGCCAAGAAGCCCTTCAAGACCAAAAAGACACGTTGCAACGTATTCCATCTTAATTACTCTCCCTTCGGCAAGCTTTTTGGATTTTTCGGCAGTGTAAACGAGAACTCACACCACTTTTCATATTCGCTCTCTACCGTAATTTTTTGACCGTGTGCTTCAATAATAGTCTTTGTGATGAAAAGACCAAGACCTGTGCCTGTTTTGTCAAGTCCGCGGCTCTTATCGCTCTTATAGAAGCGGTCAAAGACGTAAGGTACATCGTCACTTGCTATACCGATACCCTCGTTATACATTGTAAAGCGAACGGCATCGTTTTCATATTTTATGCTAACTCTGTAAAGACCCTCGTTATACGAGAACTTAACCGCGTTATGACAAAGATTGTAAATTACTTGGTTTATAGCGTCGGTGTCGCCATACGCCATCATATCAAAATCGTCAGTATCGAATTCAACGTTTAATTTCTTTTCCTCGAGCTGATTTTCAAAGGAAAGAACCGTTTGGCGCGTAAGCTCGCAGATATTAAACTGCTTGAATTCAAACTTTCTTTCGCCTGATTGAAGGCGCGATATATCAAGAAGTGAGGAAACCAAGCGGCTAAGGCGCTTAACCTCATTTTTAATAATATTTAGGTAGTAATCCTGCTTTTCGGGCGGAATTGCACCGTCCAAAATGCCGTCAACGAAGCCTGCTATCGTTGTCATTGGAGTCTTTAAGTCGTGGGAAACGTTTGAAAGGAAGTTCTTTTGCATTTCGTCCTTTGACTCAATTGCACTTGCCATTTGGTTAAACGAGCGCGCAAGCTCCGCAAGCTCGTCATTTCCGCGCACCTTAACGCGCACGTTAAATTTACCGCGTGAAAAGCTTTTTGCCGCACGGCCTATTTGGCGAAGCGGCTTCATTGAATAGTAGCTAACGCCGTAAATTGCAACGAGTGAGGCTATCATAATCCAAACAAGCGTTGAAATAATTGCGCTCATCATTCCCCTGAGCATTTTGTCCTGCTCGGTTTTACCTGAGTCATAGCAAATAACAACGCCCAAAAGCTCCTCGGAAATCACAGGCTCAGGCTCCTTGTCGGTTGACGTGTCCTCGCTGTTATCCTTGGAATATGAATCGCTTGATATTGCTTTTTTGACGTTGGTATCGCTTTCGTCCTCGGGCGGAAGCTCTTTTTTGGTTGTAATTGCCTTTGCGTATAAATAAACCTCGCTGTCAAAATAGTTGTCGCAGCTATCGTTGACCGATACCACCTTATTTTGCATAACGCGGTTCAAAAAGCTCTCAGGGAGCTTTTCTCTTGTGATAATTTGAGGCAAGGACTCAGCGCTATATCCGTACGCCAAATTGATTTCTCCGTTTTCGCCCTTGGTTGCGTGAAGAAGCATATTGCCCTCGCCGTCAAAAACCATTGCGCCCGTTTGCGGAGAAATTAAAAACAACGTTTTTAAGATATCGTTAAGTCCTGCGCTTATTTCCCCGTCCTCGTCCCTTATTTCGGGCATAACGCCGTCATTTTCGTCCACCTTGAAATACGAGGAGAGTGTAACGTTTGACTCATACATTTCCTTGAGCTTCAAGTCAAGGGTGAAGTTCGTTATGATGTTTGTAATGATAATACCGAGAATCATAATGGTCAAAATCATTATCGTCATAAAGGTAAGCATATACCTTGTGTGAATACTTTTTAGGTAACGTTTCATTTTCTCCTCCTTTCGTGCCAAACGCCGCATAAATAATAGCGGCGGGAGCATGCCCCCGCCCTACAAGTATGTCGGGTTTTTACCTATTTTAATTCTTTCTTGAACACTTCTCTGCATCTATTGCAAGAACAAGCATCAGAGAATAAATTGCATCGTTTTGATTCCATACGTCAATCACGTACGTATCTCTCAGTTTCCAAACATCCTTGGAAACGGTAGCGACAAGTGTGCCGCTTTCGCTTTTAATGGAATAGTCCCATTCGAAGAAGTCGCCCTCAACCTGCCAACCGTTATAATCAATGCTAAATTTAGGTTTGAATAAGGATAGCTCCTTTTTTATGCAACCTATATAGGTATCTTCACAATACATTTCAAATTTGGGAAGCCAGCTGAGAATTTTTTCTCTCACACATCCGATTTCGTTACCCTGTGCATCATAAATGCGCAAAAGGTGCCCCCACGCAAGCTCTCCTTTAACTGTATAAACGGTATTGCCTTCTTCATCATATATATCGTAGCTGTCAAACCACGAAAAAAGCCGTTGTTCGAATAAAAGCCGCATAAAGTCCTCCGCTTAATTGATTTTTTTGGAAGCGTACGCTTTATTACACGTTAAATCTAAAGAGCACTATATCTCCGTCGTTGATTACGTATTCCTTGCCCTCTGAGCGAACGAGTCCCTTTTCCTTAGCTACGTTCATTGAGCCGCAGGATACGAGGTCGTCAAAGGAAACAATCTCCGCGCGAATAAAGCCACGCTCAAAGTCGGAGTGGATTTTGCCTGCCGCTCCCGGTGCCTTTGTACCCTTTGTAATTGTCCAAGCGCGAACCTCCTTTGGTCCTGCCGTTAAGTAGCTGATAAGTCCAAGGAGTGAATAGCTTGCCTTGATAAGACGGTCAAGACCGCTTTCGCTAATGCCGAGGTCCGATAAGAACATTTCCTTGTCCTCGCCCTCAAGCTCTGCAATTTCCGCCTCAATTTCGGCGCAAACAGGGATAACCTCGCTTTTTTCGCTCTTTGCAAACTCACAAACTCTTGCAATGAACGGATTTGCTTCAAGATTGCCGAGGTCGTTTTCGCTAATGTTTGCCGCATAAATAACGGGCTTAATTGTGAGGAGTGCAACCTCGCTAATCCAAGCGGACTCCTCCTCTGTATAGTCGAGTGAGCGCGCGCTCTTGCCGCCCTCAAGCGTTTTCATAACGCGCTCATAAAGGTCGAGCTTAGGTGCGAGAGTTTTGTCACCCTTCATAGCCTTTTTAACGTTGTCTATTCTTCTTTCAAGAATTTCCATATCGGAGAAAATAAGCTCCAAATTTATGGTTTCAAGGTCACGGATTGGGTCAATTGAGCCGTCAACGTGAATGATATCGTTATTTTCAAAGCAACGCACAACGTGTACAATTGCGTCAACCTCTCTTATGTGTGAAAGGAACTTGTTGCCAAGACCCTCACCGCGGCTTGCGCCCTTAACAAGACCTGCAATATCAACGAATTCGATAACCGCAGGCGTATAAAGCTCGGGGTTATACATTTTTGCCAAAACGTCAAGACGTGAGTCGGGCACTGCAACAACGCCAACGTTTGGCTCAATTGTGCAGAATGGGTAGTTTGCGCTTTGTGCGCCTGCGTTTGTAAGTGCGTTAAAAAGTGTGCTTTTTCCTACGTTAGGAAGTCCAACTATACCAAGTTTCATTACTTATACCTCGTAAAAAAGTCTTTTATTATATTTATCGCACTAATTATACATTATTTTTCGCGCGTATGCAAGTAAAAAGGAAAAAAATTCAAAAATCTGCACATTTTTATTATTATAACACCGCTTCCTCACACAATTTTCACAATTATGTTGTAAAATATTAACTGTGTGTAAACTTTTTTGTTAAAAAATTGTTTACAATTCAAATTATTTGTGATATAATTGTGTAAATTCATATTTTATTAATATTTGGAGGTACTTATGCTCGGTACAAAGATGCTTGTTATAGATGATGACGTTAACATCTGTGAGCTTATTAAGGTTTATTTTACAAATGAGGGATACGAGGTTGCCGTTGCCAACGACGGTATTAGCGGCATGCAAATGTTCAAAAGCTACGACCCTGATATCGTTCTTCTCGACCTTATGCTTCCAAAGAAGGACGGCACGGACGTTTGCCGCGAGATTAGAGCTAATTCAAACAAGCCGATGATTATGATTACCGCTAAGGGCGGTGTTTTCGACAAGGTGCTTGGACTTGAACTCGGTGCTGACGACTTTGTTGTAAAGCCGTTTGATATGCAGGAGCTTTTGGCAAGAGTTAAGGCGGTGCTTCGCAGATACAGCACAATGGAGCTTCACGCGGACAAGGACACCTTGCGCTTTGACAACCTTGAAATCAGCCTTTCAAATCACGAGCTTAAAATCAGAGGCGAGAGCGTTGACCTTCCAAACAAGGAATTTATGCTCCTTCACTTCCTTGCAAAGAACTTTAACAGAGTTTTCACAAGAGATCAGCTTCTTAACAAGGTTTGGTCCTTTGACTACCTCGGTGACTCCCGTACGGTTGACGTACACATCAAGCGCCTACGCGAAAAGCTCTCGGGCGTTAGCACAAAGTGGGAGCTTCGCACAATCTGGGGCGTTGGCTACAAATTCGAGGTTTTCCAGAATAATGACTGATAATAACGATTTATAACTAAAGCTGTAGCTTCGGCTACGGCTTTTCTTTTTCCAATCCCTCCACCACTTCGTGGTCCCCCTCACCTTTGCACAAGGGAGGCAAGAGGTTCGAGGTTTTCCAGAATAATGACTAAACGAACCCCAAAACCTCATTCTTCGGTTCGGGGAACCCCTTAACTATAAAGACCGCGGTTTTCCGCGGTCTTTTTGTCCTTTCTGTCGTGAGGGAGAACCCCTCCCCTACGGTTTAATCAACGCGTAGCGTTGCATATCATCAGGGTTTGCCGTGTATATCATCAATCCACAGGATTGTATATCATCAACCGAAGGTTGCATATCATTTTGATCATATGACAAAATTAAAAGGAAGGCGGTGCCTTCCTTTTGTGTTTAATGGATTGTAATTGTGCTTATGCCCGATGTTCGGGGTTAGAACTTAAGCTCGGTGAAGCCGATCTTGCGGCGCACCTTGGAAAGGGTCTTTCTTGCGTGGCGGTAGGCATCGGTTGCGCCTTGTTTCATAACCTCTTCGAGGTATGCTTTATCTGCCATTAGGCGGTTGAATTCCTCGCGCACGGGTGCAAGCGCATCTGCGCAAGCTTCGCCAACGGCAAGCTTGAATTCGCCGTAGCCCTTGCCCTCGAATTCCTTGGTAGCTTCGTCAATTGTTTTGTTCGAGAAGCAGGAATAGATGCTTAAGAGGTTGGAAATACCGTCCTTGCCCTCACCTAAGCAAATTTCATTACCCGAGTCGGTAACTGCGCGCTTAAACTTTCTTATAATATCGTCCTTTGAGTCGAGAATTCTAACAACCGCGTTTTCGTTAACGTCTGATTTGCTCATCTTCTTCGTTGGGTCTTGGAGTGACATAATTTTAGCGCCGCCCTTTGAAATATAGCCATCTGGCACAACGAAGGTTTCACCGTAAATTTGGTTAAAGCGGTTGGCAATATCGCGTGCAAGCTCAAGGTGCTGCTTTTGGTCAGAGCCAACGGGCACAAGCTCGGTTTGATATAAAAGAATATCAGCCGCCATAAGAGATGGGTAGGTGAAAAGACCTGCATTGATGTTATCCGCGTTCTTTGCGCTCTTGTCCTTAAACTGTGTCATTCTTGAAAGCTCACCGAACATTGTGTAGCAATCAAGAATCCAGCCAAGCTCGGCGTGACCGGGCACGTGGCTTTGAACGAAAAGCGTGTTCTTTTGTGGGTCGAGACCGCACGCGATATAAAGCGCGAGCGTTTCGTAGGTACGGCGGCGAAGCTCTGCCGGCACCTGTCTTACCGTAATTGCGTGCATATCAACAACGCAATAATAGCAATGGTATTCCTCGGAAAATGCACTGAAATTCTTAATTGCGCCGAGGTAATTTCCTATCGTAAGGTTTCCCGATGGTTGAACGCCCGAGAAAACCACCTTTTTATCGTTATACATACTAAAATTCCCCCTATTGAGAAAATATATAGTATATAATATCACAAGCTTTCTACTTTTTCAACACTTTTTTCATTTTTAATTCTGTCTATCGTTATTTTGATAATAAAGGCGACGATAGGCGCTAAAATCAGACCGAAAAAGCCGCCGAGCTTTAAGCCCGCATACATTGCAAAAAGCATTATAAGCGGATGAAGGTTCATTTGCTTACTTAAAATCTTTGGCTCTAAAATTTGGCGCGAAAAGTAGGTAACGCCTGCCAAAATAAATAGAATTATCGCACCCTTTATATCACCGAGGGCAAGCGTAATAGCCGACCACGGCACAAGCACCGTGCCTGCGCCAAGTATCGGGAGCATATCGACGAGTGATATTATCACGGCAAGAATAAACGCATTTTCAAGCCCCAAAATGAAAAATCCGATAATCAGCTCACAAAAGGTGATAAACAGTAAAATGAGGTACGATTTTAGATATTTTGAAACGACGAGAAGCACGTCGTTTTTGAAAATCAAGACTATTTTCCCTACGCGCTTTGGCAATATTTCTATTATTTTATTGCCTATTTTATCGTAATCCTTTGCAAAATAGAAAAGTGATAGGGCGACGATAATTACCGTAACCGCAATATCGGGCAAGGCGGTAATGACCGATGCCAAAAAGGACGTGAGGCTTATGCTGAGCGATTTTGCACCGTCAAGAAGCATATTTATAACGAGCGAATATAAATCCTCGTCGTTTGGGAAAATTTTGCTTATAAACGGCAGGCGGCTTTCAATTCCCTCAACGAAATCAAAAATCAAGCTTACGTAGTTTTGCTCCTTCGAGAGGTTATTTATTATTTTTTCGGTTATACTTGATAGCTGATTTGCGGTTATAAAAACCAAGCCGAAAATACAGGCACCTACCAAAAGAAGCATCATTGTAAGCACGAAAATACTGACAAACGGCTTGGGGAGTGTCGTTTTTTTGCCGATTTTGTTAATTATCGGGCGCGAAAGGGCAACCACAAGAAACGACACCAAAAACGGGACGAATATTCCAAATGCGTATTTGAAAAAGAAATACGCGCCGAGAGTAAATATAAGCGCAAAAACTGCTATATAGGTTATTTTTTTATATTTTTCCAAATCACACCTCTAAAACGGCATCACGCCTAATATCCTTATAGTTATATTTCCATAAAAAGAAAAATATTAAACGTAAAAGAAAAAATTTGTTTTTTATTTGACTTTTTTCCTATTCTCTGCTACAATAAATATATAAATTTTTTCGAGGTGATTATTATGGTAAGAATAGAAATGGAAAACGGCGGAATTATCGATATTGAGCTTTACGAGGAC
>JBGVIN010000053.1:0-21925 GCA_045123255.1 Eubacteriales bacterium | reverse complement strand
AATATTTTATTAAATATAACGCGCGAGTATTGACAAAGCACGCGCGTGCGTGTTAAAATATATTTCGGTAAGGTTTTTGCAACTGACGGATTTGCGAATTAACGCGGGGGAGCAAAAACGTAATAAGCCGACCGTCTGGGCATTCCTACCGTATAGGGTAGGACTGTCCATATTTTGTTTTAAGGAGTATTTTATGAAAAAAGTAGCCATTCTTATGGGAAGCGACAGCGATCTTCCTATTGTTGAAAAGGGAATTAACGTTTTGAAGGAATACGGTGTTCCGTTTGAGGTGCACGTTTATTCAGCACACAGAACTCCGTATCAAACAGCGGAATTCGTTAAAAATGCTAAGGATAACGGCTTTGGCGTTATTATCGCGGCGGCTGGTATGGCGGCTCACTTAGCAGGTGCTGTTGCGGCAAATACAGTTTTGCCTGTTATCGGCATTCCTGTTTCCTGTAAAAACACAGGCGGTGTAGATGCTCTTTGGGCGACGGTTCAAATGCCAAGCGGCATTCCTGTTGCAACAGTAGCTATTGACGGCGCGGCTAATGCAGCACTTTTGGCGGTTGAAATTCTTGCTTTGTCTGACGATGCTCTTTATGATAAGATCGTTGAAGCAAGAAAAGCAGGAGAAGAAAAGGTGCTTGAAAAAAACAAAGCAATTGAAGAAAAATTTAATATATAGTTTCTTATAAATCGCAAGGAGAATATAATGGGCGTTTTTGGAATAGTTGGAAACGAAAGAACTAACGTAGCATCAAGCGTATATTACGGTCTTTATGCCCTTCAGCACAGAGGACAGGAAAGCTGCGGTATATCAGTAAATGATGACGGCGTAATTCATACTTATAAGGACACAGGCTTAGTAAACGACGTTTTTACAAGCCAAAGGCTTGAGTCACTTGGCGAGGGCACGATGGCTATCGGTCACGTTCGTTACGGAACAATGGGAACGAAGGGGCGCGTTAACGCTGAGCCACTCGTTGTTAACCATACAAAGGGTCACTTGGCAATTGCAACGAACGGTCGTTTGGTAAACGGCGCTGAATTAAAGCAAGAGCTTGAAATGAAGGGAATGATATTCCATACGTCAAGTGATGCGGAGGTCGTTTCGTACGTTGTTATTCAAGAAAGACTTAATTCCGTTTCGATTGAGCAGGCGGTAAATAAAGCAATGGATAAATTAAAGGGCGGATTTTGTATGCTGCTTATGTCACCGAAAAAGCTTATTGCGGTAAGGGACGAGCAGGGCTTTCATCCACTTTGCTACGGTAAACGCGAGAACGGCGAATACGTTATTGCAAGTGAAAGCTGTGCGCTTGACTCAGTTGGTGCGACTTTTATCCGTGAGCTTGAGCCGGGTGAAATTCTTGTTTTCACAAAGGACGGCATTACCTCAATCAAGGATCATTGCAAGAAAAAGCCTGAATCACTTTGCGTTTTTGAATACGTATATACGGCAAGACCCGACTCGATTATTTCTGATTGCTCGGTTCACGCGGCGAGAAAGAAGGCAGGAGCTTTTCTTTCAACCGTAAAGCCTGTTGAGGCGGACGTTGTCGTTGGCGTTCCCGACTCAGGACTTGATGCGGCGCTTGGCTATGCCGAGGCATCTGGTATTCCGTACGGTATAGGCTTGCTTAAAAATAAATATATTGGCAGAACCTTTATTGCTCCGGGTCAAAACGTAAGAGAGGATAAGGTTAGAATAAAATTAAATCCCGTTAAGGAAACGGTAAACGGCAAAAGAGTAGTCCTGGTTGACGACTCCATAGTTCGCGGTACAACCTGTGCAAGAATCGTTAAGCTTCTTCGCAACGCAGGAGCTACCGAGGTGCATTTACGTTCATCTGCGCCACCGTTTATAAATCCTTGCTACTACGGTACTGATATCGATTCAAAGGAAAATTTGATTGCTTGTATTCACACCGAGGAGGAAATTGCCAAAATCGTTGGCGTTGATACTCTTGCTTACTTACGCCTTGAGGACGTAACAAAGATAGGTGCAAGCGGAACGTGCAAGGGCTATTGCACAGCGTGCTTTGACGGTAACTATCCAACGGAAACACCTAAGAAAATTATAAATAAATACGAAAATAAATTGTCAGAAAGTGAGAAATGAGAGATGAAGAATTCAAGATCCGAAAGCTATGCAGCAGCAGGCGTTGATATTACCGCAGGCTACAAGGCGGTTGAGCTTATGAAAAAGCACATTGCACGCACAAAGAACGAGGGTTGCCTTGATGACGTTGGCGGCTTCGGCGGTTGCTTTGGCTTGCCAATTCAAGGAATGGAGGAGCCTGTTCTCGTTTCTGGCACTGACGGTTGCGGTACAAAGGTAAAGATGGCAATCCTTATGGACAAGCACGATACAATAGGCATTGACGCGGTTGCTATGTGCGTTAACGATATTATTTGCTGCGGCGCTAAGCCACTTTTCTTCCTTGACTATATTGCTTGCGGAAAGAATATTCCTGAAAAGATTGCCGACATCGTTGGCGGTGTTGCAGAGGGATGCGTTCAATCAGGTGCGGCACTTATCGGCGGCGAAACAGCGGAGCATCCGGGTATGATGCCGGTTGAGGAATACGACCTTGCAGGCTTTGCGGTTGGTATTGTTGATAAAAAGAAAATTCTTGACAATACAAAGATGGCAGAGGGCGACGTTGTTATTGCGCTCGCTTCAAGCGGTGTTCACTCAAACGGCTTCTCACTCGTTCGTAAGGTTTTTGATATTGATAACAATCCCGATACGCTTTACGTTCCTTGTGAAGCACTTGGCGGTGCATCAATTGCCGCTACACTTTTAACACCTACCAAGATTTACGTTAAGTCCGTTCTTGCGCTTCTTGAAAAGGTTAACGTTAAGGGTATTTCACATATCACAGGTGGCGGCTTCTACGAAAATATTCCACGTTCAATTCCAAAGGGACTTGCGGCTAAGGTTGAAAAGTCAGCCGTTAAGGTGCTTCCTATCTTTGACCTTATTCAAAAGACAGGCAACATTCCCGAAAGAGATATGTACAATACATATAATATGGGCGTTGGTATGAGCATTGTCGTTCCAAAGGACGAGGTAGACATCGCACTTGAAATTCTTAGAGCAAACGGTGAGGATGCGTACGTTATAGGTGAAATTATTAAGTCTGACGAGGGTGTTATCCTATGCTAAAGGCGAATATTGCGGTTTTGGTTTCGGGAGGTGGCACAAACCTTCAAGCGCTTATTGATGCCGAAAAAAGCGGAATTATAAAAAGCGGTAAGATAAATCTTGTTATATCAAACAAGGAAGGTGCTTACGCGCTTGAAAGAGCGAAAAACGCAGGAATTAGCACAAAAACCGTCTTAAAAAGCGAGCTTGGCTCACAGGAGGCATTTGAAAAGGCACTTATTTTAGCGCTTGACGAGGCGGAAACGGATATTATCGTTTTAGCAGGCTTTTTGAGCATTTTAAGTGCAGACTTCACAAACCACTATAAGGATAGAATAATTAACGTTCATCCGTCGCTTATTCCTTCGTTTTGCGGCAAGGGCTTCTACGGACTTAAGGTTCACGAGGCGGCACTTGCATACGGCGTTAAGGTTAGCGGCGCAACGGTGCATTTTGTAAATGAAATTCCCGATGGCGGAAAAATCATTATGCAAAAGGCGGTAGAGATTTTAGACGGAGATACTCCCGAAATTCTGCAAAAGAGAATAATGGAAGAGGCAGAGTGGAAAATTCTTCCGCTTTCTTGCGAAAAGGTATCAGCCGAAATTATTAAGGAGAAAAAGTAATGAATATTTATAAGATAGACGAAATTGGCGCACTTTTGAAGGATAACACATACCCTGGTCGCGGCATTGTTATAGGTAAGAGCGAGGATGGAAAGAAGGCTGTATTTGCTTATTTTATAATGGGCAGAAGCGAAAACAGCAGAAACCGCGTTTTCAAGGAGGAGGACGGCGACTTGTTTACCGAGCCGTTTGACTATTCAAAGGTTGAGGACCCATCACTCATTATTTATGCCGCAGTAAGAAACTATGAAAACAAAATGGTTGTTACAAACGGTGACCAAACCGATACGATTTACGAATTTTTGAAGGCGGGCAAGTGCTTCAAGCAAGCACTTAAAACAAGAGAGTTTGAGCCTGATTTTCCAAACTTCACACCTCGTATCAGCGGTATGCTTACATTTGGCGAAAACGATTTTAAGTATCAAATGAGTATTCTTAAAAGCGCGGACGAAAAAGGAAGCGCTTGTAATAGATATTTCTATGAATATACTCCATTAAACGGTCTTGGACATTTCATTCACACCTACGTATGTGACGGAAATCCAATTCCAACCTTCCAGGGCGAGCCTGAAAGAGTTAAGATTCCAAACAACATCGACGATTTCACAAATGAAATTTGGACAAATCTTAACGAAAACAACAAGATTTCACTTTACGTTCGTTACGTTGACCTTGAAAGCGGCGTTTACGAGAACAGAATGATAAATAAAAATAACTAAGATAAGGGTGGGATAACGGAAATGAAGGAATTTGAACTTAAATATGGCTGTAACCCTAATCAAAAGCCATCTAAAATTTATATGGAAAACGGCGCGGAGCTTCCAATTGAGATTCTCTCGGGCAGACCGGGATACATTAACTTTCTTGACGCATTTAACTCATGGCAGCTTGTAAAGGAGCTTAAGGAGGCAACGGGTATGCCTTGTGCAACTTCTTTTAAGCACGTTAGCCCAACATCAGCGGCAGTTGGCAAAAAGCTTTCCGACAAATTAAAGAAGGCTTGCTTTGTTGACGATATTGAGGGTCTTGATGAGTCCCCACTTGCTTGTGCATACGCAAGAGCAAGAGGTACTGACAGAATGTCCTCGTTTGGTGACTGGATTGCACTCTCCGACGTTTGCGACGTTACAACCGCTATGCTTATAAAAAGAGAAATTTCCGACGGCGTTATTGCTCCGGGTTATACTGACGAGGCTCTTGAAATTCTTAAATCAAAGAGAAAGGGCAACTACAATATAGTTAAAATCGACCCGAATTATATTCCCGAGGTTCAAGAAAAGAAGCAGGTTTTTGGCATTACCTTCGAGCAGGGCAGAAATAACTTTGTTATTAACCGCGAGCTTCTTTCCGATATCGTAACGGAGAATAAGGAATTTACCGAGGATGCAATTACAGACCTTATAATTTCACTTATCACACTTAAATACACACAGTCAAACTCCGTTTGCTACGCATATGACGGACAAGCAATCGGTGTTGGCGCAGGACAACAGTCAAGAATTCACTGCACACGCTTAGCAGGCACAAAGGCGGATACGTGGCATTTACGTCAACACGACAAGGTGCTCAATCTCCCATTCTTGCCAACTATTGCCCGTCCTGACAGAGATAACGTTATTGACGGCTATATTAACAAGAATGAAGAGGACGTTTGTGCAGACGGCGTATGGCAAAAATATTTTACTTGCCAGCCCGAGCCACTTACAAACGAGGAAATCAGAGCTTATCTTGATACAATCACAGGCGTTAGCGTAGGATCAGATGCATTCTTCCCATTTAGCGACAATATCGAAAGAGCGCGCAGAAGCGGCGTTTCCTTTATTGCCGAGCCGGGCGGATCAATAAGAGATGACCTCGTTATTGATTGCTGCAATAAGTACGGCATTGTTATGGCGTTTACAAAGATGAGACTTTTCCACCATTGATGAGGTGAATAGATGAAGGTTTTAGTTGTAGGTGGCGGCGGACGTGAGCATGCCATTATAAGAAAGCTTAAAGAAAGCAAGCAAATCAAAGAAATTTACGCGCTCCCTGGTAATGGCGGTATGTACAAGGATGCAACGGCTGTTGCTATCGGCGCGAAGGATATTGACGGCATTGTAAAATTTGCCGTTGAAAATAAGATCGATTATGCGGTTGTAGCACCTGACGATCCGTTGGTGCTTGGCTGTGTAAATGCGCTTAGCGAGGTAGGAATTCCTTGCTTTGGACCAACTAAGGAAGCGGCAATAATTGAAGGAAGCAAGGTTTTTTCAAAGAACCTTATGAAAAAATACGGTATTCCTACCGCTGAATATGAGGTTTTCTCCGATGCTGAAAGCGCCCTTGAATACGTAAAGACCTGTAAAATTCCAACGGTTATCAAGGCGGACGGCTTAGCACTTGGCAAGGGCGTTATTATCGCGCTTACAAGAGAAGAAGCAATTGAAGCGGTTAGCTCCATTATGACCGACAAAAAGTTCGGTTCAAGCGGTGATAACATCGTTATTGAGGAATTTTTAGAGGGCCCCGAGGTTTCAGTTCTTGCATTTACTGACGGCAAGGTTGTTAAGCCAATGGTTTCCTCAATGGACCACAAGCGCGCCCTTGACGGCGACAAGGGTCTTAATACCGGTGGTATGGGCACAATTGCTCCAAATCCGTATTATACAAGCGCAGTTGCTGACGAATGTATGGCTAAGATTTTCTTGCCGACAATTGAGGCAATGAAGAGCGAGGGCAGAGAATTTAAGGGCTGCTTATACTTTGGTTTAATGATTACGAAGGACGGAGCAAAGGTTATTGAATATAACTGTCGCTTCGGCGATCCCGAAACACAGGTTGTTCTTCCGCTTCTTGAAAGTGACCTCTTTGAAATTATGCAAGCGACAACAAACGGTACGCTTGCTGACTGCGAGGTTAAATTCTCAGATAAGTATGCTTGCTGTGTAATTATGGCTTCAAAGGGATATCCCGAAAAGTACCAAAACGGCTTTGAAATGGTTATTCCCGAGGAAATTGAAAAGGACGTTTACGTTGCGGGCGCAAAATTTGAAAACGGTAAGATTTATTCAGCCGGCGGACGTGTCCTCGGCGTTACAGACGTTTCAACGTCATTAAAGAGCGCTATTGACGGTGCATACAAAAAAGTAGAAATGATTAAATTTGATAATGCGTTTTATCGCCACGACATCGGTGCAAGAGCGCTTATGGCTACGGAGGAAAAATAATGGTTTATCGCATTTACGTTGAAAAGAAGGAAGGACTTCAAAACGAAGCAAATTCACTTCTTTCAGAAATCAAAGCCTTTCTTGGAATTAACTCCATTGAGGGTGTTAGAATATTAAACAGATACGATGCTGAAAACATCACGAAGGAGCTTTTTGACTATGCTGTAAAGACAGTATTTTCAGAGCCACAGCTCGATGACGCATCAAGCAGCTTTGATGCAAAGGGTGGTTTTGTGTTCGCAACCGAGTTTTTACCGGGTCAATTTGACCAAAGAGCAGACTCGGCGGCTCAATGTATTCAGCTTATCTCACAGGGTGAGAAGCCAACCGTGCAAAGCGCAAGAGTTTATATTCTTTACGGAAATCCTTCAGGCGAGGAAATTGCAAGAATTAAAAAGCATGTAATCAACCCTGTTGAGGCAAGAGAAGCATCTCTTGACGAAAAGGAAACCTTAAAGGCTCAGTATGATATTCCAACCGAGGTTGCAACCCTTGACGGATTTATCGAGCTTGATGAAAACGGACTTGACGCCTTCGTTAAGTCTTACGGTCTTGCTATGGACCTTGACGATATCAAATTCTGTCAAGCATATTTTAAGACTGAAAACAGAAATCCAACTATCACTGAAATCAGAATGATAGATACATATTGGTCTGACCACTGCCGTCATACAACGTTCTCAACAACTATAGATAGCGTTAAGTTCAATGATGAGCTTCTTGAAAAGACATACGAGGAGTATCTTGAAACAAGAAAAGAGCTTGGCAGAACAAAGCCTATAAACCTTATGGATATTGCAACCTTGGCGGTTAAATATCTTAAAAAGGAAGGCAAGCTTGATAAGCTTGACGAAAGCGAGGAAATCAACGCTTGTACTGTAAAGATTGACGTTACAGTTAACGGTGAAAAGGAAGAATGGTTGCTTCTTTTCAAAAACGAAACGCATAACCACCCAACTGAAATTGAGCCGTTTGGTGGCGCGGCTACCTGTATCGGCGGTGCAATTCGTGACCCGCTTTCAGGCAGATCCTACGTATACGGTGCTATGCGTCTTACCGGTGCGGCAAATCCGCTCAAGCCCGTTTCCGAAACTATCGAGGGTAAGCTCCCACAAAGAAAGATTGTTACAACGGCAGCTGCCGGTTATTCCTCATACGGTAACCAAATAGGTCTTGCAACAGGCATAGTTGACGAAATTTATCACGACGGCTATGCGGCAAAGCATATGGAGGTTGGTGCGGTTATCGCGGCAACTCCTGCAAAGAACGTAAGACGTGAGGTTCCGGAGGACGGTGACATAGTTGTTCTCCTTGGTGGACGCACAGGCCGTGACGGCTGTGGCGGTGCAACAGGCTCATCAAAATCTCACACGGTAGAATCACTTGAAAGCTGTGGCGCTGAGGTACAAAAGGGTAATGCGCCCGAGGAAAGAAAGCTTCAACGTCTTTTCAGAAATTATGAAGCCTGCCGTATGATTAAGCGTTGTAACGACTTCGGCGCAGGCGGTGTTTCTGTTGCTATCGGTGAGCTTGCAGACGGTCTTTTCATCGACCTTAATGCAGTTCCAAAGAAATATGACGGTCTTGACGGCACAGAGCTTGCAATCAGTGAATCTCAGGAGAGAATGGCTGTTGTTATCGAAAAGGAAAACAAGGATAGATTCCTCGAGCTTGCAAATAGCGAGAACCTTGAAGCAACAGTTGTTGCAAAAATCACCGCAGAGCCACGCCTTAGAATGGTTTGGAACGGTAAGATTATTTGCGATATCAGCCGTGAGTTCTTAAACTCAAACGGTGCAGAAAAGCATATAGATATTGAGTGCGCAAAGGTTCAAGATTACAGTAAGGAAATCCCCACTTCATTTGAAAAGGGAATTTTAGACGTTGTAACTGACTTAAACGTTTGCTCAAAGAGAGGTCTTAGTGAACGCTTTGACTCTACAATCGGCGCAGGCACAGTTCTTATGCCATTTGGTGGTAAGAACCAACGCACACCTATTCAAGCAATGGTTCAAAAGGTTTCCGTTGAAAAAGCGCACACAGACGATTGCTCGTTTATGTCTTGGGGCTACAATCCATTCATTTCAGAAAAGAGCCCATATCACGGCGCATACCTTGCGGTTGTTGAATCTGTTTCAAAGCTTATTGCAACAGGTGCAAAATACGAGGACGTATATCTTACCTTCCAAGAATATTTTGAAAAGCCAACTAAGGTTGCAACCCGTTGGGGCAAACCGCTTTCCGCGCTTCTTGGCGCGTTCAAGGCACAAAAGAACCTCGGCATCGGTTCAATCGGTGGCAAGGACTCAATGAGCGGCTCGTTTGAAAAGCTTGACGTTCCGCCAACGCTTATTTCATTTGCGGTTACGATGGGCAAAACAAGCGAGGTTATCTCACCTGAATTTAAGAAGGCAGGAAATAAGGTTGTCCTCTTAAAGCCTGAATACGATGATAACGGACTTCCTGTAACCGAGTCGCTTATCGCACTCTATGACAGAGTAACAGAGCTTGCAAGAAGCGGCAAGGCGGTAAGCATTTATACGCCTACAATAGGCGGTGTTGCAGAGGCTATTTATAAAATGGCTATCGGTAACGGATTTGGCTTTGAATTTGCAAGCGTAGATATGAAGGAAATCTTTGGATATAACTACGGTTCATTCATCGTTGAGCTTTCAAGCGATGATGAAATTGGCATTTTGCTCGGTAAGGTAACAGACGATAACGCTATATCATACAACGGCGAAAAGGTTTGCATGTGCAAGCTTAACGACGGCTACGAAAACAAGCTTGAAAGCGTATATCCTTGCAATATTGCATTCAATGAGGAAAAGCCAAAGACGGTTTCTTATAATGCAAAAAAGCGCATCGGTGCTAACATCAAGGTTGCAAAGCCGAAGGTGCTTATCCCTGTTTTCCCTGGCACAAACTGCGAGTTTGACTCAGCTAAGGCGGCAATGGATGCAGGAGCAGAGAGCGAAATATTTGTTATCAACAACCTAAGCGCAGAAGGCATTAAGAGAAGTGCCGAAGCATTTGCAAAGAAGGTTAAAGAGAGCCAGATAGTATTTATCCCCGGTGGCTTTAGCGGCGGTGACGAGCCTGACGGTTCAGGTAAGTTTATAACCGCTTTCTTCCGTGGAAACGACGTTAAGAACGCAGTAACAGAGCTTCTTGATAACCGTGGCGGACTTATGTGTGGTATTTGTAACGGCTTCCAAGCACTGGTTAAGCTTGGTCTTGTTCCTTACGGTAAGATTATCGACACAGACGAAAGCTGTCCAACTCTTACGTTTAATAATATCTCACGTCACCAATCTAAGATTGTAAGAACAAGAATTGCATCGAATATGTCACCTTGGCTATCCGAATGTAACGTTGGCGATATTATCAACGTGCCAATTTCACACGGTGAGGGCAAGTTCTTAGCTTCCGACGCTACAATAAAGGAGCTTATAGAGAACGGACAGATAGCAACACAGTACGTTGACCTTGACGGCAACGCAACTTACGATATTCAATACAATCCAAACGGCTCAACACTTGCTATCGAGGGTATCACATCCCCTGACGGACGCGTATTCGGTAAAATGGGTCACTCCGAGCGTATTGATAAGGGTCTATACCAAAACGTTTACGGCGAATACGACATCAAGATGTTCAAATCCGCTGTTAAATTCTTTAAGTAATACTAAAAAAGCTGCACGATTTTTAGTGCAGCTTTTTGAATTTTTGTAAATTTCTATTATTATTTTATTGCAATTTGAGTAGTTGTGTTTTATAATGAAGATAGAAAATTATAGGAGGCAAGTATGAAAAGAATATCATTTTTGTTTTTAATTATTTCACTGGCTCTTACTTTATTTTTATGCTCCTGTGGTGAAAATCAAAGCAATACTGACAACACCGATACAAGCGGAAATCAGCAACAAATATTTGAATATGACGTAACTGACGTGCGTGATTTTAAGTGCGAAATTACGTTTGGTCAAACAAACGAGGAGTACGTTTTAGAGGATGAAAGCGCAAAGGAATTATATAATATCATTCAAAGCTATGAAAAGACCAAGACAAACCGTTTGCCGTCATCATATCCTTCAATGAATTATACAACCGATTATATTTATATTGTATTTTCGGGAGAGCCAACGGTGATTTACAATATGGAATATTATGGCTGCTATCATATATACACAAACGATATAGTATCAGGTAATTTATCACCTTATTGGTCATCTGTTTTTCACTACCAATTTGAAAGCGGAATATACAACGAGGTTGAAAGCTATATAAAAAATCACGTTGAAAATTCTGAAGCTTAAGAATTTTTAATAAATATGTAACCTTTTGCCTCGAAAAACCGTCTTATTTGTTATAGGATTCATTAATTTATAAGGAGAAAAAATGGAATTTATAATTTATGCAATAGTACTTGCAGTATCTGCGGGACTCTTTTTGCCTAAATACGGCGGTGAAAGGCGAAATGTGCCTGTTTTTGTAATAATCGCTTCTATCATAGCAATTTTACTTATAGTTAAGCTTCTTAAATATATTTTGCTTGTTTTTAAGGTGAAAAAGCTTTTGACTAAAAACGGATATACGGTTACCCAAACGCGCCTTATACCGAAGCTCAAAAACAGCAAATGCTATCATATTTCGGCAACACGGGACGAAAAAACAGTTAACGTTTATATAACAAAACGAAGAAACTCGCACGTTACGTATCATTTTGAAACGGAAAATAAGGCGGAGATATACAAGCATACTCGCCTTGCCATAAAGCCGTCGGTTCGGCAAGCATATATTGTTTCACCCAAGGTTGAAAACAGAAAGATGGGCGAGGAATATTTCTTTTGGGAAGAAAGCGATTTTACACAAAACACCGAGAACATTTTACTGTTCAAAAAATTACCAAATAACGTAACCGATACAAAAAGTCAAAGCCCACTTGGCAACGGTGATAAAATTTTAGATAAGGTTAGCTTATACGATATAATCGGATTTGAAAAATATATTACAAAATAATTATAATATTGAAGCTGTACAAATTTTCGTACAGCTTTTATTTTGCGGTGGAAAAATCGATTCAATTTTTTTAAAAGGGTATTGACAAATTTAAAAAACTGTGTTAGTATGAAAATGCAACAGGGAACTGTTGTGAAAAACAAGAAGGCGTAATTTTAGTAGCTTTTCTCTTTAATGATTTTTAACGTAGATGTGGCTCGCGTACGAGGGCGGCATATGCGTTGGGAACCATTAAACGGAAAAATTAATACGATTAGACCTGCTTATATCGTTATGCAAGCCATAGGTGGCTTTTATTGTCGACGATTGTAGCAGGATTTTTTATACCTTCTTGTAAAATTATTTATAAGGAGGTCATTTTTTATTATGACAAAAGAAAAAATCAAGGCGATCGAGGAAAAAATCGGTTACAAATTTAACGAGGAGCATTTGCTTATTCAGGCGTTCACAAGAAGCTCGTTTGCTTCGGAAAATCAAAACTATCGCGACAACGAACAGCTTGAATTCGTTGGTGATAAGGTGCTCGATTTTATCGTTGTAAAAAAGCTTACCGAAGCATTTAGCTATAGCGGCAACATTATGGTACAAAGCTTGTCATCAATTGAAAACGGGGAACCTGTAAGCAAGGATAACATTGTTGATGCGAGGATGTATGAGTTTGTCCGCACGGAGGGTGAGCTTACCGAAATAAAAAAGCAAATCGTACAAACGAGCTTTTTGTCAAGTGCTATTGAACGCTTAGAGCTTGAAAAATATCTGATTATGGGTAAGGGAGATATTAAAAACAACGTCCAAAACGAACCGCATGTTAAAGAGGACTTGCTTGAAGCGATCATAGGCGCTGTGGCGATAGATTCCTCATGGAATATTCCTGTGATAGAGAGCTTGATTGAAAAGGTTCTTAATTTGGAATATCACATAAAAAACGGCATTGACGATGGAGTGGATTATATCACCTTTGTTCAAGATTGGCACAGAAAAAAATTCAAGTCAGATCCAGAATATAATTATTTCAACGATAAAAACGGTGATTTGTTTATGTGTGAACTGAAATTCAAGGGATTTGGATATGATACATTTGAAGGTGTCGCTTATTCGAAAAAAGAGGCGGCAAAAATGGCAGCTAAACGAGCTTGCATATTTTTGCTTGAGGTTTATGACAGATCGCAACAAATTTTTGAAGTGATAGGCAAATTCAGTCTTGACGATGCGATAAATAAGCTTCAAATGCTTCAGGATAAAAAGCTTGTTTCGGGACTCGAGTATATTTTCAGAGAACAAGCACCTACCGCAGAAAGCAATGGAAATCCGAATTGGTTTTGCAGATGCAAAATTAACGAAATTGATAATTTCGTTGAATACGGAAATCCTAAAAAAATTCTTGCAAAAAAAGCGGCGGCATTTACCGTTCTTTCTATTCTTACGGAGGGACGTGACAGACTGTTAGGTCATTTTATGGAGGAAGGAGAAATAAAATAATGGAAGAAATTTTTGAGGCAGAGATTCCGAATGAAATGGAAGAAATATTGGACGACGAGGAACAAAACGGCTATAATTTTGAAAATTATAGGAGAAATATTGTGACAAAGGTTGCTTATCTTATCGGAGTGCCTGATGAGATACTTGAAAACGAGACGAAATTTGTTGCTTCCGAGCTTGAAACCTTGAGAAATCACAAAGCTGCAACTGTGATAAGAAGCTTGTGCATTTTGAGAACACAGTTTTTCAAAAACTATACGAGCATTCTTAACGAACGTCGTTATTTTAAACGAATTGAAGAGCTGACAGAGCTTTTGAGTATGGATATTATTAAATATCTGCGTGCAAACGGCTTTGAGGTTGCTACGGTAACGGATAAGCCGACTCCTGCGATAAACGTAGCTTATATAAATCAATACATCCAAGACGAAATAGATCAGGTGAGCGAAATTTTTCCTGATTGGATAAAATTTAAATATATAAGGGCACTATTTTTGATGCCAAAGGGATATGCAGGCAAGAACGGTTCCTTGCTAAAACGCGATTACGGCAAAATCGTTGGCGCAATTCAGGATGTAAGCTTAAGCTACGCTTCTTCTAAAAATGGTTATCCTTACAGAATGTATTTATCGTGGCCTATTAAGTTTAGAGAGAACGACGGAAACGTTTTATATAACGATTTGAAGTTCTTAAAAATGCTTTACGGCGCGAACAATGACCATTTCACGGCAAAAAAATATCTCATAGATGCGAAAATCAGCGCCAAAGAGGATATTTATCAGTTCGTGAATGAAGCGATGAACATTGAGGTATACGTTGATTGCGAAAACGTTGATCCTTATGCGTTTGCGGCAACTCTTCTCAATTTGGACGAAGAAAATTTGTCGAAAATAAAAATGATAAACCTTTTTGACGACGTTCACACCTCGAGCGCGTGGGATTATATAAGCGACATTATTGATATTCCAGTGGAGCATTTCGAAACCGAGCGAGTGCTTGAAAATAAATCGCTTGTCGATATGTCAATGGCGTTGCAGATTTCAAAGGAATATTACGAAAATGATGTTGAATCGGCAATTCTTGTTTCCTCGGACAGCGACTTTTGGGCGGTTATTGAAAAAATGGAGAAGGTTCAGTTTTATGTTCTAAATGAGGAACGAAAAACGAGCTCCGCAATTATTGAAACACTTGATAAGCACGGCGTTTCTCATTGTTTCATGAGCGATTTTGCACAAGACGTCGTACAGGACTTCAAATCGGAGGTTTTGTATATGAGCTTGGAGAGCAGAGTAAGAGAATTTAATGAAACAGGCAATTTTATGCCACTTGATATAGATGAATTGCTGCAGGAGCTTTTTTACGAGGCGGCAATAAGTGCAGAAGAGGGTCAGCTAAAAAAAGAGAAAGAGGTATTTTATAACAAATATCTCAAAAACGGCTTAATCATTAAGCCAACGTTAGTAGACGGAAAGCAAAGACTAAAAATAGAATTAAAGAAAAGATAAGGAGAAATATTATGAACGAGATTAAGTGTCCAAAATGCGGAGAGTTTTTTCAAATCGACGAGGCGGGATATGCTGCTATTTTGAAGCAGGTTCACGATAAGGAGTTTGAAAAAGAAATCAACCAAAGAAAATCCGATTTTGCCAAGGAAAAGCAATCCGCAGTTGAAATGGCGGTTATAAAAGCTAACGGTGAAAATGAAAAGAAAATATCAGAATTGAACAATGATATTTCCAAAAAAGAACAAGAGATTTTGATGCTCAAGGCAGAAATTGAGCTCAATAAATCAAGAGCGGAAAACGATATTGAAAAAGCTGTACGAGAAAAGGAAAGCGAGATTTTGAAGCTTCAAAATAATTTAATTTTGGCGGAAAATGAGCATAAGTTAAACGTAGCGCAGCTCGAAAAATCATACAATTCTGAGCTTGAGGCGAAAAATGAGCAAATCGCTTATTACAAGGAGCTAAAAGCCCGTCTTTCAACAAAAATGCTTGGTGAAACCTTGGAGCAGCATTGCGAGGTTGAGTTCAACAGAATTCGCTCGGTCGCTTTCCCTAGTGCATATTTTGAGAAGGACAATGATGCAAGAGGTGGAAGCAAGGGTGACTACATATACCGCGAAAGCTCGACTGACGGCACCGAATTCATTTCAATTATGTTTGAAATGAAAAATGAGGCTGATGAAACGTCAACTAAGCACAAAAACGAGGACTTTTTCAAGAAGCTTGACAAAGACCGCAAGGAAAAGAATTGTGAATATGCCGTCCTTGTTTCACTTTTGGAATCAGACAATGAGCTTTATAACGGCGGCATCGTAGATGTTTCTCATAAATATGAAAAAATGTACGTTATCCGTCCGCAATTTTTCATACCGCTAATTTCGATTTTGAGGAATGCCGCGTTGAATTCGCTTTCTTATAAGCAGGAGCTGGCGGTTGTTAAAAATCAAAACATCGACATTACCAATTTCGAAAATAGCTTGCTTGATTTTCAGGACAAGTTTGGCAAAAACTATCAATTGGCAAGTAAACACTTCTTCGAGGCTATTGAGGAGATAGATAAAACGATTGACCACCTGCAAAAGGTGAGAAAGGAGCTTGTCGGTTCAGAAAAGCAGTTGAAGCTTGCCAATGATAAGGCGCAAGATATCAGCATCAAAAAGCTGACAAAGAATAATCCGACAATGCAAGCTAAATTTGCAGAGCTAAATAAATAATAAGAAATGAGCGCAATTTGCGCTCATTTTTCGTTTTATAGTATTAAAAAAGCAAAAAAGTCAATAATAACCTTTGATATAAGAAAATCAAGGGAGAGAAAAATGAGCAGTAATTCAAAAATAGAAACCTCTATTGTGAGAAAAAGATTTTCCTTAAAAGACAGTAAGGCGTTTGACTTTTTGCAAAAATTCGGCAAGGTTTTAATGGTTGTTATTGCCGTTATGCCTGCCGCGGGTATTATGATAAGCATAGGAAAGCTTATCGGGATGACTGAGCTTGCCTGGCTTGATGCTGTCGGCGCGGTTATAGAAAACATCGGTTGGGCGGTAATTACCAACCTCAGTATTTTATTTGCGGTAGCCATAGGCGGCTCGTGGGCAAAGGATAGGGCAGGCGGTGCATTTGCCGCGCTTCTTTCTTACATTTTGATAAATAATATTACGGGAAGTGTTTTTGGCGTAACAAACGCAATGCTTTCTGACCCGAATGCCGTTGTGCATACAATTTTTGGACAGGAAATAGCAGTCGAGGGGTATTTCACCTCGGTGCTTGGCTCTCCTGCCTTAAATACGGGTGTATTTGTCGGTATAATTGCAGGCTTTGTCGGCGGTGTTGTTTACAATAAATTCTATAATTTCAGAAAGCTGCCCGAGGCACTTTCATTCTTTAACGGCAAGCGCTTTGTTCCGCTTGTTGTTATAGGTGTTTCACTTGTTATTGCACTTTTATTTGCAATAATTTGGCCGCTTATTCAGTATGGCATTAATGCGTTCGGTATTTGGATTGCAAGCTCGGCAGATTCCTCACCCGTTTTAGCTCCATTTATTTACGGTACGCTTGAACGCTTGCTTTTGCCGTTTGGACTTCACCATATGCTGACAATTCCAATGAATTATACCTCGTTTGGCGGTAGCTATATCATTCAAACAGGCGCAAATGCAGGAAGCACGGTTTACGGTCAAGACCCGCTTTGGTTTGCGTGGATAAATGACTTAATTAACTACAAAAACGCAGGCAACACGGAAGCATATGAAGCACTGTTAAACGGTATAACTCCTGCGCGCTTCAAGGTCGGTCAAATGATTGGCTCAATGGGTCTACTCCTTGGTGTTGGACTTGCCATGTACAGAAGAATAGACAAGGACAAGCGGCAAAAATACCGTTCGATGTTTATTTCAACGGGCTTAGCCGTGTTTCTAACGGGCGTAACTGAGCCGTTTGAATATATGTTTATGTTCTCGGCAATACCGCTTTATATCGTTTATTCGGTAATACAGGGTCTTGCGTTTGCCTCGGCGGGAATATTAAAGCAACGATTGCATTCTTTTGGAAGCATAGAGCTGTTTACGCGTCTTCCTATGTCCTTTAAGGCAGGACTTGGCTGGGACATTCTAAATTTCGTTTTAATGTGCGTTTTGTTCTTTGTTATAGGCTATTTCGTTGCTTACTTTATGATAGGAAAATTCAAATACGCCACCCCGGGTCGCCTTGGAAATTACTCCGATATTGGCACCGATACGGAAAAGGAAACGGAAAATGAAACAAAAGTAACCGAAACCGTTATAACAACGACAAAAACAACCACAACAAGCGTTTCCTCACAGGCAGAGGCGATAATCGAGCTGCTTGGCGGACGGGAAAACATTGAGCTTGTCGATGCTTGTATGACGCGACTTCGCGTTACCGTAAAGGATCCAGAAAAGGTTGCGGAAATATCTAAGTGGCGTGAAAACGGTGCGCTTGGACTTTTTAAGAAGGGCAACGGCATTCAAGCGGTTTACGGACCAAAGGCGGACGTACTAAAGTCCGATATTAACGATATATTATGAAGCTTTTAACCTTTAATACTCACAGTATAGTAGATAAGGACTACGAAAAGAAAATAGACGTTCTTTCAAGCGCGATATTAAAGCACTCGCCAAGCGTTATTGCGCTTCAAGAGGTAATGCAACCGTCAAATAATAAGACTATAAGGGAAGATACGCTTCTTTCCTCGCTGAATATACCCGTAAAAGAGGAGAATTTTGCATATAGAGTTCTAAAAAAGCTAAATGAAGATAACTCAAATTATCACGGCGTATATTTAGGTATAAAAAGTGCCTATGGCTTATACGACGAGGGCTTGGCTATTTTAACAAGTGGTGAAATTTCCTCAACTGAGGCAACGCAGCTTACAAAATTTAACGATTATACAAGCTATAAAACACGCTTTGCGCTCGGTGCAAGAATAGACGGCACTTGGTTTTATTCACTCCATTTTAATTGGTGGGATGATAAGGATTCCTCGTTTGAACACGAGTGGAAGGCGCTGCTTGAAGTGCTTCATTCCAAAAAAGGAGCTTGGTTAATGGGGGATTTTAATATTACGCCAAGCAGCAAAGGCTACGAGCTTGTCACGAAACGATATTACGACACTTATATGCTTGCAAAGGAAATTGACAACGGTATAACTGTTCTTGGCGATATTGACGGATGGGAAAATGATACCTCGAAAAAGCGTATTGATTATATATTCACCGATAAAAGCGTAGAGATAAAATCGTCAAATACCATTTTCAACGGCAAGGAAGAAGAGGTAATTTCGGATCACTTCGGTGTTCTGGTGGAAAGGGGGTAAGATATGAGAGAAGCAGGAATTCTTTTACCTATAAGCGCACTTAATTCAAGGTACGGAATTGGCTCGTTTTCAAAGGAAGCCTATCGCTTTGTCGATTGGTTAAAAAAAGCAGGGCAAGGTTATTGGCAAATTTTGCCGCTTGGACCGACAAGCTTCGGCGACTCTCCCTATCAGTCCTTTTCCGCCTTTGCAGGCAATCCTTATTATATTGATTTAGAAGCGCTTATAAACGAAGGACTTTTGACGCGCGAGGAGTGCGAGGTTGATTTCGGCAAGGACGAAAGAGCGATAGACTATGCAAAGATTTACAACCAAAGAATACCTCTTTTGAAAAAAGCGTTTTTGCGCTTCAAAAAGGACAGTGGCTACTATGCTTTCCTTGAAAAAAATTCGTTTTGGATAGACGACTACGCACTTTTTATGACCATAAAAGACGAAAACTGCGGAAAAAGCTTTCAATATTGGCAAAATGCGCTCAAAAACAGAGAAAAGGAAGCTATAAAGGCGGTAAGAGAGAAGCACGGGGAGAAAATCGAGTTTTGGAAATTCGTACAATATAAATTTGACGAAGGTTGGAAAAAGCTAAAAGCATATGCAAACGAAAACGGAATAAAAATTATAGGTGACATACCTATATATACCGCGCTTGACAGTAGCGACGTGTGGGCGTATCCCGAGCTTTTTCAGCTTGACAACGACAAAAAACCTATTTCGGTTGCAGGGTGTCCGCCCGACGGATTTTCAAAAAAAGGTCAGCTTTGGGGCAATCCCTTATATAGGTGGGACGTTCACAAGAAAAGCGGTTATGAATGGTGGAAAAAGCGACTTTTGAAGTCCTTTGAGCTATACGATGCGTTAAGAATAGACCATTTTAGAGGCTTTGATGAATATTATTCGATAAAATATACCGCTCCTGATGCAACAAACGGAAAATGGGAAAAGGGTCCTGGAAACGAGTTGTTTTTTGAATTTGAAAAGAGAATAGGCAAAAAGCAAATAATCGCCGAGGACCTTGGCTTTATGACAGATGGTGTAAGAAAAATGCTACACGAATCAGGTTATCCCGGGATGCGCGTTTTTCAGTTTGGCTTTGATGCGCGCGACACAGGCGCACAAAATGATTATTTACCGCACAATTATATAGAAAACTCTGTTGCATATACAGGCACGCACGATAACCCAACGATAATTTCTTGGTTTTTTGAAATCACTGACGAGGAGCGCAAAATGGTGAGGACTTATTTGTGTGACGATTATACTCCCGACTCTGAAATAAATAAGCCGATAATAGGCGCGGTTATGCGCTCGCTATCAAAGCTTGTGATTATACCCTTGCAGGACTACCTCGGCTATGATAGCCGCGCGCGGATGAATAAGCCGTCAACCGCGTCAGGCAATTGGCTTTGGAGAATAAGCACAAAAGATTTAAGTGATGAGCTTGCAACCTATATAAAAGCATTAACAAGTGCAACGGGCAGAATTAAAAAATAAAGCGGCAGTATCATTAAAAAGCCTTAAAAATCAGGTTAGTTCAAGCAAAATATAACGAAAAAATCAGAAACTCTTAACTCGTAAGAATTTCTGATTTTTTCTTTTTAATGTGTCAACCTCTAAAATTTAACTTTCTGTGATGCAAGCACTTGTTATAACCATATTTAAGGTTACAAGCTCGCCGCCACGGTCTACTGTAACAAGCACCGTGTCACCAACTCTTGCATAAAGCAAGGAGTCAAGCAGGTGATACTGTCTTGTGATCTCAAACGTCATATTAGACTCAACTATTTGGACTTTTTTAACTATATCGCCGATCATAAGCTTGCCGTAGGCAATTGAGGTGTAGCTAACAATTTCTACAACTGTTGGGTCCTCGTAAAGCTCAACGTATCCCGTTTCGGGGTTAAACTGTGCGTGTAGGTTTTTAACCTGTACAGATACACCAAGAAGCGGACGCAAAAGCTTTTCGTTTGTAGTGCCGTAGCAATTGTCGATAATATTTTCAACAATTGCAACAACCGTGCTTGACGGTATTGCGTAGCCTATATTATCAGTTTTTTGGTCGGCATATTTTGCATTTACAATGCCTATTAGCTTGCCATTTGCATCAAACAGTCCACCACCGCTGTTTCCCGGGTTAACAGGCGTGTCAACACGCATAACGCGCATTGAAACCTCAGTCGCGTCGTCTGCAACCGTAATATCAATGTACTCAGAGTCAACGCTGACAATACCCGACGTTACCGAAAAACCGTCAGCGTTGGGATTTCCAACCGCAAAAGCGGTTTCGCCAACGTGAACAAGAGTAGAGCTTCTTATATCAACCGATTTTACGTCTGAATTTTTTATGGTATCGCTGTTAGTTACCTCTAATACTGCAAGGTCGTATTGCATCGAGCCACCAACGTAGGTCGCTTTCATTTCTGCTTCTTCACTGATAAAGCCGTATAAATAAACGTTAATTTCGTCGCTAACTTTATTTGACGTGCTTGATTTCGGTGAGTAAACAACGTGATAGTTGGTAACGATAATAGCACTGCCGTTTTCCTTGTTGCAGCTGTATATTATACCTGCGCCCGAGGAATATGATTTTTTCTCCGTAGTTGGGTCAGTATATACGGACTGAATAACGACTGTACTTGTAAGAACGTCTGCAACGGTCTTGTCAAGAGTAGGAGCTTGAACGACCTCGCCCTCAATTATAGTTGCTCCGTCCTTGCCGTCCTTACCGTCCTTGCCATCTATTCCATCCTTACCGTCTTTTCCGTCTTGTCCATCCTTGCCGTCTGCGCCGTCCTTTCCAACGACAACGCCAAGATTTTTGATAGTATTATTTGAATAAGTAATAATAAGCTCACCGTTTTCGTTTATCGTTGTACTGACTATGTATTGCTTAGAGTCGTTATTGTTTCCAAATAAACCGTCAAGCGAGCAGCTTGAAAACGCCAAAATGGAAATAAAAATTAAAACAAGCAAAAAAGTAAGCTTGAAAATTGATTTGTTTTTCATATAATATCCTTTCTGAGTTGGGTATTAATAATATTATAGCATAAAATATAATAAAAATCAAGGCGTGTGCCTTGCATATCATCAATTTCGCAGAA
>JBGVIN010000052.1:0-3640 GCA_045123255.1 Eubacteriales bacterium | reverse complement strand
CATTACGAAATTATATGGCTCGGGGTTAACGTAAACCGTGTAAATACCGATGCCCAAAAGGATGAAGGAATAAACAAGCGTTATAAAAATAACAACGAAGGTAACAAGCGTGCAAATCATACCGAAAAGCGAAATGCCGCGCTTACCGTTTTTCCGTCTGTCAACTATGTAAAAAACAAGACCGAGGGCAAGGCACATAATTTGAAATGGAACAAGACCTAAAAACGCAAACGGCAAGGACGCTATCGCAAAAACGAGCGATAAAATAGTCAGTGCGCGCGGTTGCTTACTTTTCTTGCTTTTTTTCTTTGGTGCAAGCTTGTTTTTTTGCACATTTTCAAGCTCGCTCGGCTCGGTGGGCACAACGTCGTTCGCTTCCTTAGTTATTGGCTCCGTGCCAAGTTTGTTTAATATAATATCTTCCATAATACCTCGCAGGGAATAAAATCTACTATTTATATAATATCATATTTTTGAAAAAAGTCAACACGCCAAGCAAGTTAAATGGTAAAAAAGCACGAATAAAGTATTAAAAGACCCATAAAAACGATAAAAACGATAAAAGGGCGATTTGACTTGACATAACTGCATATATGTGGTATAATAATTGAAAATATTTTTGAAAGGACATTTTTTAATGGACGCAGACCCTAGTAATACTAATATTATTCCGCTTTTCTTATCAAGCTTTGGAGCAAAGGAGATAGGCTTTATCGCCGCAATGGTTGTTTTGCTTGTTTTCTCCGCATTTTTCTCATCAACAGAAACCGCATTTACTTCGTTTAATAAAATAAGGATGAAAAATCTTGCACAAAACGGAAGCAAACGCGCACAGCTTGTTACCAAAATTGAAGGTAAGTACGATAGATTTTTAACGAGCGTGCTTATCGGAAATAATATAGTAAACATCGCACTTTCATCAATTGCAACGCTTTTCTTTATCGCCTTGTTTGAAAACGCAACGTCAAGCGAGAGCTTTGAAGGAATTGCAACCACCGTTTCAACCGTAGTTGTCACAGTTGCCGTTTTAATTTTCGGAGAAATCGCACCGAAGGTTATTGCAAGGCAAAACGCAGATAAAATGGCAATGCTTTTAGCGCCCTTTATCAACGTAGTTATCATAATTTTGATGCCGCTCAGCCTGATTTTCGGCGGATGGAGCAAGCTTCTTTCATTGATTTTCCGCTCAAAGGAGCAGACGGCTTATACAGAAGAAGAGCTGATAACGATAGTTGACGAGGCAGAGGAGGACGGCACGCTCGAGTCTGACGAGGGCGACCTTATCCGTTCAGCCATTGAGTTTAACGACGTGTGTGCAGGCGATATTTTGACCCCACGTGTCGATATTTGTGCAATTTCCAAGGACGAAACAGTGCCGAATATTGCTAAGGTATTTATTGAAAACGCATACTCACGCTTACCCGTTTACGACGAGGACCTTGACGATATTATCGGTATTTTACACGAAAAGGATTTCTTTATCGCGTACCACAATAACAACAAAACAATTACAAAGTACCTAAAAAAGCCCGTGCACGTGTCTGAGCATATTAAAATTGCAGACCTGCTCCAGGTTCTTAAAACCAAAAAGTGCCATATGGCTGTCGTTGTTGACGAGTTCGGCGGCACCATGGGTATTGTCACAATGGAGGACATTATTGAGGAGCTTATCGGCGACGTTTTCGACGAGCACGACGAAATTTCCGAGGACTATAAGGAGCTACCCGACGGCAGCTTCATCGTTAAATGCTCAACCGAGCTTGACAATTTCTTTGAGAAATTCGGCATTGAGGTTAACAGTGACGACGATATGCCGCAAACCTTAAACGGCTTTATTATGAAGGAGCTTGAGGCTTTCCCACAGATAGGCGACGTTGTTTTCTATCAAGGCTTACGCATTGAAATTAAGAAAATAGGACCGAAGCGCATCGAGGAAGCGCACGTATCTAAAATAGAAGAAGAGGAAAAAGGTGCAGAATAAGCACCTTTTTTCGAGAAAAAACATAGCTGCAAGGGGAGTCCAAAAAAGGATGAGCAACCTTGCCCACGGTGTAAAACAGGAGAAAAAACAAATGAACGTTTACGATTTTGACGGCACAATTTATCACGGAGACAGCTCCTTTGACTTTTTCCGTTTTTGCTTGAAAAAGTACCCAAAAACGATAAAAAACCTTCCCAGGTGTCTGTTTTTCGGTGCTTTGTACGGTCTTAGAATTATTAAAAAAATAAAATTTAAGCAAAAATTTTTCCACCTCGTTACCTATATTGACGATATTAACAGAGCAGTGGTGGAATTTTGGAACCAAAACGAAAAAAAGATACACAAGTGGTATTTGGCGCAAAAAAAGCCAAGCGACGTTATAATTTCCGCATCCCCCGAGTTTTTGCTCGGACCTATCTGCAACCGCTTGGGCATTGGCACGCTTATGGCGTCAAAAACCGATAAGCACACGGGTCTTTTCGATGGCAAAAACTGTCACGGTGAGGAAAAGGTTGTTAGATTTAGAGCGCTTTTTCCAAATGACGAGGTGGACGAGTTTTATTCCGACCTTTATTGCGATACCCCAATGGCACGTCTTGCCAAGCGCGCGTATATCGTCAAGGGAGAAAAGCTCACTCCTTGGAAGACATCAAAGCTAAAATAGTTAAAAACAGACACTCCCTCGATAAAAACTAAAAAACGGATGCAATTGCATCCGTTTTTTTAAGCTATCTTTTTAAGAACCTTATAAAGTGGCTTTATAAGGAACGACATCGCGAAATTGCCTACCAAGGACAAAATATCAAACGGTATTCCGACGAGGTACCAAGTAATCATGCCTTGTAGGTTAAGTCCGTACATTATCGCTTGACCCGGCGTGTATAAAAGTCCAAACGTGATTCCGTGCAGGGAGCAGAACACCGTTGAGAGAATAAACTTTAATTTGTCGGGTGCGTTTTTCGGAATAAGCATCATAAGCGCCCATAGCGGTGTCCATACGTAAAGGTAGGGAATCCACCATGGGGCAAGACCTGCATAAACGCCCGTTAAAGTAACGTAAACGTATAGAGGAATGAGTGCCTTCCACCTGTAAATCAGCGTAAACAAGGCGATAAACATTGCAATGGCGTGGATGTTTGGAAGTGCATCCATAAGTAAATCGGAAAGAAACATTATAGTGCCAAGCATCGCAAAGATGATTAGCTCCTTGATTACAATTTTCGTCCTTTTCATTTAGATTAAGGAAACCTTTTTCATTCTCATATCGATAACAGGGCGGTCACGGAAGTCTGTCTTAACGCCTGCGATTTCGTCAACAACCTCAATGCCCGAAACAACCTTGCCAAATGCGGCATACTGACCGTCAAGGAACTTGCCGTCCGCGTGCATAATAAAGAATTGGCTTGATGCGGAGTTCGGATTTTGACTTCTCGCCATTGAAATAACGCCGCGCACGTGTGAAATATCGTTCTTTACACCGTTAGCTGCGAATTCGCCCTTGATATTTTCGTCACTGCCGCCACAGCCTGTTGCTGTTGGGTCGCCGCCTTGAATCATAAAGCCGCTAATTACTCTGTGAAAAATAAGTCCGTCGTAAAATCCGTTTGAAACAAGCTTTATAAAGTTAGCACAGGTAATGGGTGCTTTGTCCTCGTACAG
>JBGVIN010000051.1:0-25449 GCA_045123255.1 Eubacteriales bacterium | reverse complement strand
GTGCGAGGTCGCGTCTAAAAAACAGACATAAAAAGAGGAGTACTTGCGAAAAATCGCAAGTACTCAACCTTATTTATACTTTATGGTTTCATTTTATTAAGATTTTATTTGAGATGTGTCTGTTTTTGTTCTGTGCTTATTACGCAAGTAACAAGGTTCTGCGTAGCAGGTTCTTATTGCAACATCCCCTTTTGCTAGCTTATAGGCTCTCCGTTGATATCAAGCACAATGCCGGGCACAACGTCTGCATTTGAAAAGTCGGGCAAAACTGTGAAGCCGTAGTCGGAATATACGGTTTTTATTTGTGTGTCCTCAAAAATATAGCCGATATATTCAAGGTGGCCCGATTTGAAGCCAAGCTCAATTCTGTTCGTGTCGTCACCGTCGTGGTATGCATATAGGAGCTTTTCCTCGTCGTACATAGTGAGCATATCAAAGGTAAGCTCGCGTGGAATATAATACTCGTTTTCGGGCATTTCCACGTTTGAAAGATACCACATACCGTCCTTGCGAATATATACGATAGTTCCGTTTTCGTCGTTCATTCCGTAAAGCTCTCTTACCGTTTCGCCGTCTTCCGTGTAAATGTAGTGAAAGCCATGCTCGTTGACTGTATAGGTAACTAAGCCTCTTGTTTCGTCAAATCTCGTGTTTGAAACGTATTCCTTAGGCATTGCCTTTATGGAATTGAAGGTGTCTCTGTCGATTTCGTGATAGCGGTTGCTTGCTTCCTCACTTGGCTGTTGATTTCCGCCCTCACCGCCCGTTGTGCCGCCAAAGTCGTAAATGAAATCCTTATATGAAACGCATCCGTCGAACGCGCCTGCGCCGAAGATTAATTCTCCTCCGCCGTTTACGTAAGTAAGATTGGTGCAGCCGTAGAAGGTAAATGCGCCTGTGTAGGTTACGCTCTCTGCCATATTAACGCTTGTTAGGTTAACGCATTGGTAAAATGCTTGGTCTGCAATTACGGTAGTGCCTGTTTTCACTGTGAATTCGCCTGTGTAGCTTGAATCAACCGTTATTAAATAGCTTGAAAGATAAAGCGCGCCTGTTTCCCAGTTTTCTTCGTTGTTGTAGTAGGCGGTATCCTTAAATGCATCCTTGCCTATTGACTGAATTGCTTGTGTTGTGGTAATCACTTCAAGATTTTCGCAACCGAGAAACGCTTCCTCACCGATTTCCCTCACTGTAAACGGGAAAACAACTCCTTCAAGCGCGGAAAGTACCGCTTCCTCGCTTTCTGCGGTTGTGTCAGAGTCCGTTCCGACAATTGGTTGGAAAATAGAGCCGCCGTTTGATACGTCGGTTGAAATCTCTATTGAAACGTCACTTGACGAGGTCGCCTCGCGCGTGCTTGCGTTGCGAGAAGCTCTTTTGGGCATAGGTCTTTCTTCATCGCCCGATACCGCAAATGCGCCGTTTGCAACGCCCGTTACCATCCTTCCGTCAATGTTTGGTGGGATTTTAATAATTTTGTCTTGGCATGAGCCAACGCCTGTTATCGTGCAGGTGTTTGGGTTTTTCTCGTTCACCGTGTATTCAAGACCCTCTGAGTAGCCCATAAGTGAGCCAATCTCAACATCCTTGCCCGAGGACGTGTCGTTGTTTTTAGCGCACGAGGCTAAGAGTGTAACACAGAAAAGAGAAGCGAGAAAAATAGATATCAGTTTAATTTTCATAAAAAAATCCTTTTTAATATAATATATAAAAATTTTACCATAACTGTGCGCGCTTGTCAAGAAGCGTTAGTCTTGAAAAAACGGTTTATATGTGATATAATAATAAAAAAGCTTTAGGAGCTATAAATAAGGAGAGAATATTATGGCATACGGAACACCTGTAAATACCTCATACAAATGGTGCGCGAACTGCGTTTGGTGGGCAGGGCCGAGAACGTTTAACGCATTTTTTGGCAGAGCCGAGATTTTTGATTCACACGCAAAGGGTAAGTGCATGAACAGAAAGGGATATTGGAACCTTGACACGAATTGGATGACAACCTGCGGCGGCTTTGAATTTCATTCGGTAATCAAGCATTAAGGCGGTAAAAATGGAAAAATTAAAGGAAAAAAAGCTGTTTCTTTTTGATATGGACGGCACACTCTATCTTGGGAACAGACTGTACGATTTTACAAACGAGCTACTCGGCGTGATAAAAGCGCGCGGCGGCAAATATATGTTTATGACAAACAACTCCTCAAAGAGCGTGCTTGACTACATAAAAAAGCTTGACCGCTTGGGTATTGAGTCCGACGAAAACGACTTTATCACCTCGTCACAGGCAACAGGCTACTACCTAAAAAAGAATTATTTGGGCAAGACGTTGTACGTTTGCGGCACGGAGTCCTTAAAGGATGAGATACGAGGACAGGGCTTTGAAATCACCGAAAATTTAGACGAGGTTGACGTGGTAGTAATGGGCTTTGACACCGAGCTTACCTTCAAAAAGCTTGAGGACGTGTCTAAATTGTTGCTTTTAAGACCGAACATTCCGTATATTGCGACAAACCCCGATTACGTTTGTCCAACTGAGTTTGGCTCAGTGCCCGACTGCGGCAGCGTTTGCGATATGCTTTATAACGTCAGTGGGAAGAGACCTCTTGTAATAGGCAAGCCTGAGCCGCTTATGCCCATTTTGGCGATGGATAAGTGGGGCTACAAAAAAGAGGAAACGGTTGTAATAGGTGACCGTATTTACACCGACATTAAAAGCGGAATTGCGGCACAAACGTCAACGATTTTGGTGCTTTCGGGCGAAACCACGAGAGAAATTCTTGAAAAATCCGACGAGAAGCCCGAGTACGTAATGGAAAGTGCGCGCGAGCTACTTGAAATACTTAAATAAAATCAGAGCGGATTTAGCAAAGCATATTGCTAAACCGCTCTTTTGCTTTGAAATATATTTAATTACCCCTTGACTTTTAATTTTTGTGTGATATAATGAGTGCAACACTTATCGATAAAAATTGTATCGATAAGCGAGCCACCGAATAACACGCGCAAATTTATTGACTGTTTGTAGGAGAACTTAATATGAGCAAGCTATCAATCGGCGGGGCAACACTTGGTAGATTACCAAAATATCTTGAATTTTTGAAGGAATGCAGCGAGGAATATATTTCCTCGGCGTACGTGGCAAAATCGCTTTATCTTGGCGAGGTTCAGGTTAGAAAGGATTTAAGCGCCGTCTCGGGCAAGGGTAAGCCGCGCGTTGGCTATAACCGAGAGGAGCTTGTCGAGGCGCTGGAGCTTGTACTCGGAAGCGGAAAAACCACAAACGCCATTATCGTGGGAGCAGGCAAGCTTGGCCGCGCGCTTCTTGATTACAGCGGCTTTGAGGACTTTGGCGTTAGAATTATCGGCGCGTTTGATATAAACGAGGATATCGTGCGCGGAAACGAAAGAGTTTTACCTCTTGAAGCGCTTGGCGAGGTATGCCGCGCAAGAAGAGTAAAAATAGGTATAATTGCGGTTGGTGAGAAAAGCGCGCAGGAAATTTGCGACCTTCTTTTATCAAACGGAATTAAGGGAATTTGGAATTTTGCACCCTGCAAGCTTGAATTGCCAAAGGGAGTTGCGATGGTTCAGGAAAACTTGGCGCTGTCGTTGGCGCACTTAAAGGGGCAAATTTAAGCACCTGCTTAAAAGAGAGATGGTAGCTCTTGATATCCCAAAAATAAGCGACCCTGTGTCGCGTTTTAAGTAGTGAAAATAAAATTTATTTGAATAAGAGGTATAAAAATGGACATTCCAATGGTTGTTGACTTGCTTGAAGCACTTACAATATTATGCTTTGGTCTTTCGTGGCCGATTTCAATAAGAAAATCATATATTTCGAGAACCACGAAGGGAAAGAGCCTTTTCTTTGAAATTTTCCTTTTAGTTGGCTATACCTTCGGCATAGTTCGTAAAATCATTCAAATTACCGAGGGCTCAAGCGGCTTTGTGTTCTACCTAAGCTTCGTTTTCTATATTGTAAACTTTATCGCAATTTCAATAGACGTTGCACTTTATTTCCGCAACCTTCATCTTGACAGACAAAGAGAGCGCGAATCACTCAAATAAAAAACAAGCCGTGTGGGAAAACCGCACGGCTTTTTTGCTAACCCGCTTGGATATACTTGACATTTATATATAAGCTGTGTTATCATTAAATTAAATAATATTATAAATATTAAGGAGAAAATATGAAAAAGAAACTATTTTTAGTAACCGTAATAGTGGCTGTCTTGGCTTGCTTGTTTGCGTTTTCTGCTTACGCGGCTGAGCCTGACACCTCGCGCGAAACGGTTACTCTTAGCGACGGCACAAAGTGTGCGCTTTGGGACACCGACGGAAACGGTCTTATTTGGTACGTAACGGACAGCGGTTATGCGTATATCAGCGCAACAGACCCATCAGTTGACTACAAGGGCAACTGGACGGGTGACGTTTACGGCGTTACGGTTTACGAGGTAGGTACCATCACAATTAACGCAAACGGCACCTCATACGGCACTGATAAAATGGTTGTCTTAAATATGATGGGCGGCGTTAATATCACAAGCAATAAATGTATAGGAAGCCCTGTTAACTGCTTTTCAAAGACGTTTACTAATTCAAAAACGCTTGAATACGTATATCTTCCTCTTGGTACGGTTTCATTCCAGTCTGAGGTTTTCAAAAGCTGTAGCAATTTGAAATATATCAACTTTGAGGATTTGACGGAGTTTAGAAAAATCGGCTCGCAGGACCTCAACGGCTGTTCAAGCTTGTTTGCAAACGCGACACTTGATTTTACAGCTACCAAGCTTACATATGTGGGCAATAACGGCCTTGCAAATGTCAAAGCAACGCAAATTCTTCTTCCAAATACAGTTGAAACGCTTGGAAACAGCGTGTTTGAAAATTGCTCGAATTTAACAAGCATCAATTTGCCAACGTCAATTACAAGCTTAACCAACTTTAACTATACGTTTAGCGGTTGTACCTCTCTTGAAACGGTAACGGGTATGGCAAGCGTCATTGAAAACGCAAATATCAAGAAAATAGGCTTGTATGCATTCAATAACTGCAAAGCGCTCAAAAACGTTGACGGCTTGTTAACAAACGGTATTCTCGTTATTCCCGAGGGTTTTACGTCCGTTGACACTCTTTGCTTCTACGAGTGCGACCAAATCGTTTACGTTGAATTTCCGTCAACGATAAACTACGTTGGTCAAGCCGCATTTGCTTTTTGTAACGAGCTTACGCTTGTTAGCTTTGACAAGGTTGACGCAAAGATAAGAGCAGCTATTAAAAACGGCGAGAGCTACACAAAGGTTACGTTTAATAACTGTGGCACGTTTAAGGGCTGTTCTAAGCTCCTTGCTATGAGTGTGCCCGAGGGAACAACTGATATTATCAACCGCTTTGTTGCACAGGGCTGTACCTCGCTTACCGCATTCTATATGCCGAACACAGTACGCTTTATGGGAACTAACGGCGGCGGTCAGGGTCCGTTTTGCGATGCAACAAGCTTGTATTTCGTAAACGAGCCTTTTACAGTCGGTCAATGCTTGGTTAACGGTCAATTAGACGTTACTAAGCTTGCTTTGCCGCAAAAGCCGACGGTTTACTATATGCCAACCGCATTTTGCGATATGGAAAACCACGTTGAAACAAACCAATGGTCGAAGGACGGCACCATTTTCAGAAACTGCACGTCTATAAACGACGTTATTGTATTTGGCGAAAACTTTAAGGTTGTAGATGCGAACAATATGTTCCAGGGCATCGCTACCGAAGGCTCACCTAAGACAGTTGTTTTCACGGCAGACGTTACTCAATTTATTGTAACGAACGACGGTGCAAAGTACATAACGATGGTCTTTGCAAACGAAGCGGACAAAACGCCAAGCGACCTTGGCATTACACGTGTAAGAGAAAACAAGAATGAAGCACAAATGTATTTCTATTTCTGCCAAACAGGTCTTAAATATAATTACGGCATAAAAACTCCGCAAATAACGGACGAAGCCGCAATAAAAGAATATATAAGCTCTCTTGCAACCGAGGCTGTTAATTTGCACGTGCATGATATTTTGAGCGACGTGGTAACTGAGCCAACCTGCACGCTTGACGGCGGCAGAGAAACCTTCTGCTTCTGTGGCTACTCCTTTGGCAAGACAGAGGTAATTCCTATGACAGGACACGCCTTGAAGGAAATTATCGACACTTACTACCCACTTCAAAACGGCGCACATAACTACTACGACAACAGAGTAAACCTTTGCACCTGCCAAAAATGCGCGGACGAATACGAGGTTGAAATTGAAAATACCGCGCTCTTTAATAAAAAGGGATATTCGTATTCGGAATTTGACAGCAGTGCCTATGCGTTTACAATTTACGTAAACACCGATGCAGTTAGCGAATACGGCGAGGCGTTAAAATACGGAATTGTGGTTAGTGCAAACGTAAACGGCGCACCTATATCAATAGTTAACGGTGCAATTACGCACGATGATAAGACCGTAGTCGTTGAATTCCAAGACACCGACGTTGATTACTCGATTATCACGGCTAAGCTAACAAATATTAAAGCAGGCACAAGCCTCCATTTAAGTGCGTACGCCGTTGAGAACGAGCTTGTTTCCTACCTTGGACACGATTCGGTAAACGCTATCGCAGAAACAATTTCTCACGAAATTTTGCTTGAAAAATACATCGACGGCAAGCAAAAAGAAAATGCGTAAGCATCTTTTAGAAAAATAAAATGGCGCAAAAAAACCGCACCCTGTGTGCGGTTTTTGCTATTTTTTAGACTTTAATTGTAATAAGATGCGGTTTAGAGCGCCTCGAATGACTCCTTGACTGCTTGTGCGCCTGCCTCTGTGGCGGTGGCAACCTTATCTGCAACCTCGCATGCCGCCTCGACGGCAATTTCAACGGCGTCAGCTGCATAGTCCTTAATGTCAGTCACCTCGTCAAGTGCCTCCACGGTGTCGTCAACAACCATTTTAATAGCTCCGCTTTGACCCTTCGCCTCCTTCAAAACGGAGACGTCTGCAATTATCATTAAAATCGCAAAAATCAATAAAAAGAGGTCTAAAATAATAAGAATAGGTATCAGTAAAATAAATAAAAGCACTAATGCTATAATTATAAACGTCATTTTTCTCCTCCTTTATTTTATATCTTTTTCATTGTAAATTTTCCTTTGGTGTGCCAAGGAATTTTGGCGTCACACCCGAAAAAACCGCAGCCGCGTTATCGGCAAAATCCTTGACCGTCAGCGTGCGCTCTCTTGAAATTGTCTGGGGTGCGGTTAGGTCAAGCTCGTAGAGCCAAATGCCCGTATAGCCTATGCCTGCAAGCTTTTTAAGCATTTTTTGCCAATCGATTTTTCCCTCGTACGGTAGCCAATGACGCTCGTTTACAAAATCGTAGTCGGAAACGTGAAGCGTGATGATTTTATCGCCTATTTCGTCTATGTATTCGCCAAAATCCTGTGCGAGCAGATGGTTTGTATCAAAGCAGGAAACAAGAGATGGGTGTGCTAAGAGCAGCTCCTTAATATCGCTTGAATTTCTGCCAAGACAGGTGCGCGGTAAATTTTCAACCGCGATAAGTGCGCCACGCTCCTTTGCGTACTCCGCTAAGGTGGCAAGAGATTTTTTCGCCGTTTCCATTCTCACAGCGCGCTCGCCTTCGTCAATAGGCTCGCCGCTTGCGTGGATGATGAATTTATCAATGCCTATTTTTGATGCTTTGTCAATATACGTTTTCAGATATTCAACGGTGCAGTCCGCTATTTCCGGCTTTGAAACGTCAATTTCGCTAAACGGCCAAAACGGCAAATGGAACGACCAAAGAGTGATGCCGTATTTGTCTGCCCACTCCTTGATTTTTTCGTAGTCGAGCTTTTTTGAAAGCTCATTTGAAACGGAGATTTCAATGTGGGAAATGCCCGCTTCGGCACAGGATTTGAAAAGCTCCTCTGTTAATTCCTCATTTGAGGGCGTGGAAAGACCGATTTTATACATTGAAATGTCTCCTTTCAGTCACTATTGCGTTGCCCATAATTGATTATATCATTTTGCCAAAATTCTGTCAACAACTTTTCCCCTTTTGGCTTGATTTATCATTTAATAAATGATATACTGAAAAAAATAAGTAAAATGAGGTGTCTTATGGCAATAATTTTTAACGAGAAAGCAAAAACCTATACGATACAAACAAAAAACACAACGTATCAAATGAAAATTAACGATTTTGGCGTGCTTTTGCACACTTATTACGGCAGAGGGGTTGAGGGGGATGACCTCGGCTATACTGCCTACTACGATATGCGCGAGTACAAGCCGCAAAGCGACTGTATAAAGGGTGACGGCACGTGGGCGAATATTGACCACCTACCGCAGGAAATTTCCTGCTTTGGCTGCGGTGACTACCGCGAAAGCGCGATAAATATTAGGAATACGGACGGCACTCTCGGACTTCAACCCATATTCCACTCTGCAAAAATAGAGAAGGGCAAGTACGCCCTTGAAGGAATGCCCGCATTCTACGGCGATACTGGCGAAACGCTCATAATCACCTTGAAGGACCGCGTTTACGATATTTATTTGCACCTTTATTACGGTGTTTTGCCCGAATATGACCTTATCACAAGATGCGTAAAAATCGAGAACGGTACAAGCGGAAAAATCACGGTTGAAAAGGCGCTTTCCTTAAACCTTGATTTCAACTTTGGAAATTACGACCTTGTTTCCTTTGAGGGACGTTGGGCAGAGGAGCGCCACTACCAAAGAGCGCACGTAACTCACGGCAAAACACAAATTTTCTCAACGCGCGGCGCGTCAGGTCATATTATGAACCCGTCCTGTATGCTTTGTGACAAAAACGCGACGGAAACGTCGGGGGACGTGTACGCATTTGCGTTTGTTTATAGCGGAAGCTTTTTAATCAGCGCATCCAAGAATTTCAACGATAACACGCGCCTTGTTATCGGAATAAACCCCGAAAACTTCAATTTCGCGCTTGAAGCAGGCGAGAGCTTTCAGACTCCTGAGGTTGCTCTCACTTATTCCTACGACGGCTTTGAGCGTGCTTCGCAAAGCTTACATAAGGCTATAAGAAACAACCTTTGCAAGAGTAAGTATAAAAATGCGCGCCGACCCGTGCTTATCAACAACTGGGAGGGCACGTACTTTGATTTTAACGCGGACAAATTAGTTTCAATGGCGAAGGATGCGGCACAGCTTGGCGTCGAGCTTTTCGTTATGGACGACGGATGGTTTGGTAAGCGCGACGAGGACCACGCAGGCCTTGGTGACTGGGTGGTGAACGAGAAAAAGCTCGGCTGTACTCTTAACGAGCTTGCAAAAAGAATTAACGATACAGGACTTAAATTCGGTATTTGGTTTGAGCCTGAATGTATAAACGAGGACTCCGACCTTTACCGCGCACATCCCGATTACGCATTTTCTATGCCGTCGCGCGTGCCTACGCTCGGCAGAAATCAGCTCGTCCTTGATATGTCAAGAAAAGAGGTAAGAGATAATATTTACGACCAGCTTTGCAAAATTCTTGACAGTGCAAATATCTCATACGTAAAATGGGACTACAACAGAAATATTACCGATTTGTATAGTATAGGCGTTGGTGCAGAGAGACAGGGCGAGATTTATCATAGATACGTCCTCGGTCTTTACGAGCTGCTTGAAAGAATAACGAGCCGTTACCCTGACGTTCTCTTTGAGAGCTGCTCAGGCGGTGGCGGACGCTTTGACTGCGGTATGCACTACTATATGCCGCAGGCTTGGACGAGCGACGATACCGACCCGATAGAAAGACTTAAAATTCAACACGGCACGTCGTTTATTTACCCCGTTTCCACAATGGGCGCGCACGTTTCCGCCGTGCCTAACCACCAAACGGGCAGAATAACTCCGCTTAAAACAAGAGGCGTAGTTGCGTACTTCGGTACGTACGGCTTGGAGCTTGACGTAAACAAGATGACAGATGAGGAAAAGGCGGAAATAAAGCGACAGGTTAGTGAGTTTAAGCAGCACTACGAGCTTATTCAAAGAGGTAACTATTCGCGCCTTATCTCCCCGTATGATGAAAACAGCCTTTTCGTTGCTTGGCAAACCGTCAGTGAGGACAAGAGCGAGGCGCTCGTCGGCACGGTTCGACACAAAAACGAAGCGAATTATCACCCCGAAATTGTCAGACTTCGCGGTCTTGACGAAAAGAAAAAATATTCCGTCAACGGCAAGGGCGAATTTAGCGGTGCATCACTTATGTATAACGGACTTTTGCTCGACATCGGCTACGGTGACTATTTTAGCGAGATTTACTACGTCAAGGAGATAAAATAATGAAAAAAATAGCAGTATTTATGCTTTTCGGTCAGTCAAACGCGACAGGCCACGGCGTGCCGATGACCGAGAGCGATATTATAAAGGAGCCACTTAAAAACGTTTTCGGCTTGAACCGTGAGCCAAATCAGTCCTTTGATACGGAAAAATTGAAGTTTACAGGCTACACAAGCTACGGTATGAACTTGGCAGAAAACCAAGACAACACATATTCCGTTGCAAACTGCTTGGCAAAGGCGTGGCAGAGCGATATAGACAGCGGCGTTAATTTGCCCGACTTATACATAATTCATATTTCCATCGGTTCACAGGGCGTTTACGGAATGTGGTCACCCACGCGCCAAAGAAAGCTCATCCCGGGCAAGCTCGGTGATTGCGACGTTTCAATGTACCCGTTTGCCTGCCACGTATTATCCCTTTTTAAGAAGTACATGGCAGAAAACGAGCTTGAACCAGATTTTGTCGGTATGCATTGGCGCGGCGGCGAGCAGGAGTTTTGGCAATCCGTGCCTAACCTAAAGGACGGCGACAGACTGAAAAACACGTATAAAACGATTTTTGCAGGACTTCGCGCATCACTTGGCTATGAATTCCCGATTGTACTTCATAAAATGAATTTCGATGCAGTTTTGAAGGGTATCGAGGACGGAAAGCACCTGCCATCAATGCACTTTATAAACGAGGTCTTTTACGACCTTGAAAAGGAGCTTGACGGTATTTCTATATTTGATAGCTTCCGCGCTCCGCACTATAACCCCGAGGACCCGTACACCCTTTTCCGTTGGGATCTCATTCACTATAGCCCTCAAACCAACACTTGGGTATCAAAGGAAATATTAGAGGAATATAAGCAAAGATAAGAAAAACGAAATATTATTCGTAGGGGGGCAATTTGCCTCCCGCTTTCATCTGTGTAAAATACAAAAAAACAGCCACAGGGTGGCTGTTTTTTGTTAATTATTGTATACAAATAGCATCATCTCCGCAGATGTTAAAGGGGTGGAGTAGGGGACGGTGGTTGAAAGCGTTATTTGCTCATTTAGCTTGACACTTTTGGTTACGCTTGATTTTATCCACTCGCCGTCGATTAGAAAAATTTCGGTTGTTTCAATAACGAAAATCTCGAAATGACCGTACGTTGTTATTTTTGTATGAATAATAGAGCTATCGGTTCTTTCGCTTGTTTCCGTAGTGTTTATTTCAACAATCCAGTCAACACCACCGACGTCGACCCAAAGCAGTCTTTCACCGCAGTAGCATTCGGAAACGGTTGCGTAGCCGTCACAATTTTCAAAATAGTTTTCAAGGTCGTAAACCTCTAAGTCTGATTTCGTTTGGTGGTCATAGTAGATATACTCAATTACGTTTTTGCATTCCGTACAGTTTATGGTTCTTTTTACTCCGTCGGTGCATTTTTCCCCGATAAGCTCGTATGACTCTTCTCCCCTGTGGTAATGGTATGCTTCGAAAAAGAACGGACAGCTTGTGCATCGCGCCGTTTTTGTATATGGGTAGTCTACCTTTGTCGGCGGAGTATAGGTATATTCAAGCTCGTGGTTAAACATATCGTGTACGCCTGCATCGGATTCGGCGTTTACTAAGGTGATTTCATCGTTTAGCCTATACGTTGTTATGTCGTACGCCTCGTAGTTGCGCTCCGTTGGCGTATGGTAAATTATTCCACACTCGCCTGTAGCGGAAGCGCCGCACCTTGCACAGCTAAATTCGTGCTTTTGGTACGTAATATTGCCATCTGAGTTGTAAGTATGGCTTTCAATTATCGAGCATCCGCCAAAGGATACCGTATAATTCTTTTTCACTTCGCCGCACAAGCAGCTATCGCAGGTGACGTAGCTACCCGAGCAAAGACCAAGCTCCTCAAACGAGTAAAGCTTAATACGCTCGTATCTGTGATAATGAGCGGTGGAAACAACGTCCTTTTGCACGTGGTCACAATTTTTGCAGGTAAGCGTGCGTATAATTCCGTCCTCACAGCTTTTTCCCACAAGCTCGTAGGAGTATAGATAGTCGTGTCCGCCAAAACCGTAATCGATTACGTATTTGTCGGTGTACGTTACTCCCTTGTAGGTTGCCGAGGCGGTTTTGGTGGTCGAGCCGTTTTGAGTGCAGGATTTTGGTACGGTGACTACCTCTATCGCGGCATTTATTGATTTTGAGTGACTTTTATCAAGCGGACATTTCAAAACAAGGCTTGCCGCGGTATGATTATCGTTCCATTCAAAATAAATATCGTAGTCACATTCGCCCACCTTGCTAACGGTTTTTGTTTCGTTGCAAAATGCACATTCCATTGATACCTTGCCTTCGCTTATACAGGTGGGTAGAGTTTGGCTTTTCATTTCCCATCTGTGCTCGCACTCAGATGATTGCTCGGGTTGTGACGGCGCTTTTTGCTCTTGGCTACTGTCTTTGCCATTGCAAGCAGATAGAGTAAGGACGGCAAGTGCGGAAACAATCAAAAGGATTAAAGTGAAAATTCGTTTTTTCATATATAGCCTCCTTTGTAAGGCCTCGCTATGGACCGAAACGGTTTACGGGTGGCTGTTTTTCGTTTTGTGAAATTCTCAGTTGCTTATTGACGTCTTATCCATTCAAAGTATTTTTCCAGTGCCGCAAACTCCTCCGCGGTTAGGGGTCTGTCAAGAGTTCCTGAGGGATCTTGTATTGGAAATTTCACTGTAAGTGTTGTTTCTTCATCCAAGTAAATATTCGTTATAACGTTTGTTTTGTACCAAGCGCCGTCTATCAGCGTGCGCTCCTCAACCGTTTCAATGGCAAAGCCGCAGCCTGAGCATTTTTCGGTTTTGATAATAAGCTTTAGGGTGTCGGATTTTTCCGTTTTCTCGGTTTTGCGTGGGCTATACCAATACAATCCGCTTGGGGTTAGCTTTTTGTACCCGCAGAAGCATACCTCAACGTTTATCGTGCCTTTGCAAAAGCCGTAGTCTTCAAGGTTATAGCTTGCTTCAATGCTTGCTGTTTGGTGGCTGGTAGTAACGAATTCCGTCGTATAACCGCACCCAAGGCATACGCCATTTGCGTTTATGCCGTCAAGACAGGTTTCTCCAAGCGGCTCGTAGGTATATTTCATATTGTGAAAGCGTTCACCCGTGTGCTTATATAAGCATTGAGTGCAGGTGGCGATTTCCTCGTGATACCAACTGTCATCTATATTGTTGTAGGTATATTCAACCTTGTGACCTGAGAAATCGTGTGCTCTTTCGCTATATTCCTCGTTTGTCCAGGTGATTTCATCGGTGAGCTTATATTTTGATATTTTGTAAGCATACTCGTTGCCTTGTGTTTTGTCGTTGTTTACGTACATTCCGTCAAATGATGATGTATATCCGCATTCCTTGCAGATGTACTCGAAGCTATAGTATGTTATATCGCCGTTATCGTTTGTAAGATTCTCCGCTAAATAAGTTTCACAGCCGCTATCATTTACGGTATATTTAGTGTCGCGAATTTCACCGCATAAGCACACGCGGCGCGTTACCTCGCTGCCTTGGCAAAGCCCAAGCTCCTCAAAGGAGTAGATAAGCTCCGTAGAGAGTAGTCGGTGATTATAGTTAACGTTTTTTTCCACCGCGCCACATTCGTTGCAGGTGCGCGTTTCTTCAACGCCGTCCGTGCAGCTGCTTCCCAAAAGCTCGTAAGAATAGTTATAATTGTGTGCGGCAAGTCCTAAATCCTTTACAAGAGTGTCGGTATACGTAACGCCGTTATACGTAGCGGTGGCAATTTTGGTTATCGAGCCGCGCTCGGTACAGGTTTGGGGGATGTTTACGGTTTCAAGGCTACAGTCAACGTAAAAGGAGTGAGCCGCGTTTTTTGTGCAATCGAAATGGAGCAGGGGTAGGCTTTTGTTGTTGTACCAATGGAAATAAACGTCATATTCACATTCACCGGTGGGAATGACAACGGTGTTTATCTTATGGCAGTACGTACACTCCATTGTCGTCTCGCCCTCTCTTGTACAGGTGGGCAGAGTCTTGCTTTTTATTTCCCATCTATGCTCGCAAACGCCGTATTTCTCATTTTTGTCAATAAAGACCGCGTTCGTTTTTTCCTCGCCCTGAGTGCAAGAGGAAAGAAGCAGCAAAAGAGCCACGGAAACGAGTAAAAGTATAAAAGAAATAATTCGTTTTTTCATTAGATGTTCCTCCTCTGTATATTTGGTTTTTGATAATTTTTTATTAGTATGAAAGGGTTAGCTCGTATTTTACCTCGCCGTTAACAGTTACGCGCCAAATGCCTAAAACTGCACCGTTTTTTATGTATTGGTCGTAGATAAATTCCGTTTTGCATTTATCGCAGGTATATGTCTTTACTGTGTGAAGCTCGCCGTTTACCGTTTCCTCACTGTAGCTATATTCATAGTCACAGGAAAGGGAGTAGCTAACGTCGCTTTCTTTTTCACAGGGGCATTTTTTAATAAGCAGGTAGCCGCCGCACACGCCGTATGCTTCAAGGTCGATTTTTTCGGTAACGGGCTTTAATGCGTGTGTATTTTGGCTTAATTTTTCGGTGTAGCCGCAAAGCTTGCAGCTCGCTGTTGCCTCAAATCCGTTTTCGCACGATTCGATTTTTTCGCCGTCGTAATTATACGTCAGCTCGTGGAAGGACTCCACCTCGTAATTTGGCTCGCTAAATGAGTAAAGCACCTTTTCCCCGTCAACTATGCTTGTTTGGCGGTGGTGGTAGGTATAGCAGCCGTCGATGGTTGAATGCTTCTTATAAATAATTTCAAGGTCGCATCTTACGCAAAAGCGATGCTCTACGGTATATACCGTGCCGTTTTCGTCAACCTCGGTTTTTGTATCCTCAACCTCAGCGGTGCAAAGGCGCGGATGGCTTAGCTCCACCATTTCGCCGCAAGGGCAAATATTGACAACGGCTTCTCCACCGCAGGCGGGAAAGTGCGCCATATCAAAAAGCACGTGGGAGTCAAAGGATGCGTGCGACGTTTTTTGGCAAGCGGAGCATGTCTTTTCCATATCGAAGCCGTCTATGCAGGACTCACCCTTTAAGGAAAACTTATAAGTGTTTTGACATTCGCCAAGACCGAGGTTATATTCCTTTGTGTCGGTGTAGGTTTTTTCGCCCCAGGTAACGGTTGCGGTGATAATTTGCTTGCCGACCTCGGAGCAGGAGGGCTCCTTGATTTCCTCTTTTATCGTAGATGACACGTTATATACGTGGCTTGCATCCGTTTTACATTCAAGCAGGACTGATGCGTGCGTGTTGTCCTCTGACCACGTAAAGGTCGTTATAAAATCGTGCCCCTTCGCTTCAAGCACCACGGGCGTTTCCTTGTGGCAAAGTGTGCATTCAAAAACCGTAAAGCCGTCGTCCGTGCAGGTGGGCATTTGCTTTTTTGCAATTTTATATTCGTGAGCGCACTCACCTGTGTCCGTGCCTGAGCCACCGCACGAGGTAAGCGCGAAAACAGCGCCAAGGCAGAGAATTATAAGTAAAATAAGCTTCTTTTTCATAATACTTCCTTTCAAAGCCGCTTGCAAAATTACAGTGCTTTCTATATAACGGCTTTTTGCGGTGAGGGTTACTTAAAATTTTCGTTTTTCCAAAAAATGATAAACTCTCCCGTATATAGTATAGCACAATGGAAAAATAATTGTCAATGTAGCCAGTCTGAACAAATAGTGAAAAATCAATGAAAAGAAACCGCGTGCAAGGGAGCAAAGCAGTTGACAAAATATATGGTGGCGTGGTATAATCTTATCGAATAATAATTAAATAAAAAGGAGAGATTTTATGAACAAAAAAATTGCAATACTCTTTATTTCCTTGCTTCTTTGTGCTGTCTTTCTTTGCTCGTGTGTTCATATTGCGGACACAAACGGCGAGGAGGATTATTCACTTGGCACGCTCACCGAGGACGATATTATAAATTCAGATGATTTTCAGGCAATGAGCTCTCTAAAGGAGGGCATACAGGGCGGAGTTACGCGCTATACGGCAAAAAAGCTTTCGGGCGTTTATACCGTTGGCAACGTGTATAGCAAAAATTCCTCTTGCTTGACTATTCGTTCAACCGTTACGCTTGAATCGGGTAACGTGCGTATTTGCCTCGTTCAAAACGGCGAAATCGTTTGTGACATTCCCGTTGGCGAAAATATGGAAACCAAAATAGAAAATCCAAGCGGAAAATACCAGCTAAGAGTTGCGGGCGAAAGCGCAAGCTTAGTTATGGAATATAGCGTATCATAAACGAGTAATTTTTTTAAGCGCCCTTTGCAGTCAAGCATAGGGCGCTTAAATTTTATGTTGACAGAGGAGTAGTGTTCGTGATAAAATAAAGAAAAAGGGGTTTTTTAAGTTATGCCTACAAATGAATCAATTAAGGTTATTACCAAAAACAAAAATCTATACCTGCGCGTTTCAAGGGGACACTTTGCAACGAGCCACAGCCATATAAACTACTATATTGACGTTGCTATGCAAAAAACACGTCTTTCCGAGGCACAGGCGGTTGCACGCGAGCTTGTTTCGTACTATAACACAAGCACTATTGTTGACACCATTCTTTGCCTTGACGGCATGCAGGTGGTTGGCGCTTGCTTGGCAAACGAGCTGACAAACGGCGGCTTCCAAAGCATAAACGCGCACCAAACGATATACGTTATCACGCCTGAGCATACCTCGGGCAGCCAGCTCTTCTTCCGCGACAATATTGCAAACACGATAAGAGGCAAAAACGTTCTTATCTTAGCGGCGTCGGTAACGACGGGCTATACCGCGAGTGCGGCAGTTGAGGCGGTTAAGTATTACGGCGGACGCGTTGCGGGCATTTCTTCAATATTTGCCACGGTTAATGAGTGTGCGGGCTATACGGTTCACTCCGTTTTCGACCCGAACGACCTAAACGACTACCAAACCTACCCCTCGCACGAATGCCCGATGTGTAAAAACGGCGAGAAGATAGACGCACTTGTTAACAGTCACGGCTATTCAAAGCTTTAATTTGAAAAACAAACGCATATCATTTGTGCGGACGGTGAATGCGTTTTCACCGTCCGCGCTTGCACTTTTACGGAGGTGACATTATGAAAAATAAAAGGCTTTTGAGCTTGTTTTTTATCGCATTGTCGGTTATTATCTCATCTTTCATTTTCAGCGCTTGCCAAGGGGATATCACGGATACCTCGACGGATACAGGCGACGTTGAATGCGCTCACGAGTGGGAAAATCAAGCCTCGGTCGCTCCAACCTGCGACAGTGGCGGATATAGCATAGCGAAATGTGAGCTTTGCGATAAAAGAGATTTCGTGGAATACGCTCCACTTGACCATAGCTTTACTGAAACCTATAATTGGGATTTTGATAGAGGAATAGTTGAAGCAACCATGACCTGCTCAAGATGTAATAAGTTTTATCGCGACGACACCAACGCGGTAGAGGAGGATATTATATATTCAACCTGTAAAACGAAGGGCAGATATACCTTGAAGGCAACGTTCGTATTAAACGGACGTGAATACGTAGATAAAAAAGAGGTCGAATTGCCGATAGGCGAGTGTATTTACGGAAACTATTCGTATTCACTTGTAAACGATGACTGCTCAGAGGGCTATAATATATACGGCGAATGCATTGTGTGCGGCAAAAAAATAAACACCGTGGGTCACGAGCATGAGCTTGTAATCAAGGAAACGGTAAATCTTGCCGATTTTGGCGCTTGCGGCGGCACGGCAACGAGATTGAGTTGCCCCTGCGGATTCAAAGAGAACTATGAGATTGTGTCTGCATGCAGAAGTTTGGATGAAAAAAGAAACGAGGGCACATCGGGTAACGTTGACGGAAAATGGGTGGAAAAGGACGTATATTCCTGCTATTATTGTGGACTTGAAACGGTTGTGTATTCCGAAAGCGTAAACACATTTGATCCATACACGCTCATGGAGCAGACACTGAAAATGGACGGAGAGGAAATTTTCAAGGGAAGTCATTACAGGCACGAGCACGAGGGACACAAGCTTACAACCACGCGTGGCGAGCCGATATACAGTGACTGTGCGCTTGGCTATATTGAAACGAAGACGTGCAACGACTGCGATTACGTTGAAAGAAACTTTCGTAAAGACCCATCCCACGGCGCGACGAAAAAAGAAGTTATTAAAGATCTTGGCGAACACGGCTCGCTATGTTTATACACCTGTCTTTGTGGTAAAAGAAGCTATCTGTATCATGAACAGCAACCGCCGCATTGGGCAAATTCAAATTCCGGTGTTTATGAATGCGCTAAGTGTGATTTTAAGTGCATAAAGCTATTTAGAGGGGATAATTTGATCAACGGAGAAATGTGGTATTTTGCCGTGCTTGACGAAAACGGAGAGGTAGCTTACGAATATTCATTAGAGGAATAGAAGCAATGGAAACACAGTTTTATAAGGTAACTAAAATCGAGGGCGAGTACGCCTATATTGAAAATGAGGAAAGCGGAGAGGAAATTTTTATCGCTCTGTTCCTTCTGCCCGATGGCGTTGATATCGGCACGCGATTAAAGTACGAAATGCTTTCGTACGAAATAATTGAATAAAAAGGCGAATTCTTGCTCCTAAAATTATTAAAACGAAAGCACCCTGTGTTAAAACAGGGCGCTTTTTATACTTCAAATATCGTTTAATCCTCGATTGTTATTTTACCGTTTTCTTTTTCGTATTCGTTTACGCAAATTTGCGCTAAATATTCAAGCTGTGCGTTTAAGGAGCGCTTGTTTTGCTTTGCAACGTATGCGATTTTGCTAAGAAGCTCCTCTTCAAATCTTATTCCTGTTTGGATTTTGCTTGTGGACATACTAACACCTCGTTTTTATTTCGATACTATTATGATAACATTTTATCAAATTTTTTCTTGACTTTCTACACACAAGGTGTTATCATATTGTTATCAAAAAGAGGTGAATTCGTGAAAAACAGTGATTTGATATGTAATTTTTGCAAAAATTTTCATCAATTAAGATTGAATAACAAGCTTTCTAAAGCAAGGATGGCGAGTGTACTTGGCATTAGCGTATATTCTGTGAGAAAAATCGAATTTGGCATTTTACCACCACGCCTTCGTTTTTCAATTTTGACAAGAATTTATGAACAATTTGACGTTTTGCCATCGGCTATGGTTTCAAAATCGTACAAATAAAAAAACAGCACCCAAATTAGACACAGGGTGCTGTTTTTTAGTAATCAAATGATTTTGTTCACGTTTATGACGGTAATTTATACACAAGAGCGATAAGCTACATCGTCTTTTGATACTCGTTAGCGTTTTGTGAGGTGCGGTAGTTTTCCATATCGGGCGTTATGCCTGCCATTTTCTGCATTATATCGTACGCCTCGGCGTGCAAGCGGTCAATTTCCAAATGCGCGGGTGCGTTGGGGTTTGGTATAAGGGGCGCGCCAACGTGAAGGTCAACACACGGCTTTTTTGTGAACAGGCGAGTAATTCCGCGCCTTTTGCGGAACGAAAACGACATCGGAATAATAGGCTTGTTATATTTCACCGCGTACTTAAAGACCATCTTTTTCAGGGGTCTAATATCGGGGTAGAAATACCACATTGAGCCCTCGGGAAAGAAGTGAACCCATTTTCCGCCCTCAATAATCTCCTCAAAATCGCGTTTGAAGCGCTGCATTGCCTTAATGCTATGCGTCGGAATAGGCATTCCGCCTGCCCAGCGTATAAGTCCTGCCTCTGAGCCTTCAAAATTGTCCTGCCAAGCAGGGAAGCGCACAAGGTGCGGTCTTATCGCCTTGATAACGCAGATAAAGTCCCACTTGAAAACGTGGTTTGAAACGGTTATCGCGCCGTTTTTGAAAAGGTGCTTGTTTTCCTTGTAGTTTTTCTTGCCGTGAATTTTAAGACCGTGCGTTAGGTGAAGGAGCGGAAAAACAATCAGGTTCATAGCGAGCCAAAAAAAGAAATTTTTCACACGGCGGCTCTTTTTCTTGTCTATGTAGTCGTAATTTTCGTCAAAATTCGTTTCCCGTACGCGCTTAACGACAAGCATATGCTCGTCGCACTTGTCGGGATACTTGTAATCTAAATCGTGCTTGTAGTACATATTATCTTACCTTGCCGCACTGAGGGCAAAATCTTTCGTCGTTTTCGAATTTTCTGCCGCAGCCTGAGCAAAAATTAGCAAGCGAGGTGCTTTCTTGCGCTTTTGCTTGCGCTTTTAATGATTTTTTGCTTTTGGCATAGTAGACCTTTTCCTTTCCGCTTGGGCATTCCTCGTTTTGTGAAAGAAATGCTATCGCCATATCGGGGTTCAGGTATTCGCCGCTTTCGGGGTCTATTGCGTACTCCTCGTAATGCCTGAACGGCTTTTTGCAAATCGGACAGTAAACGAAGCCCTTTGGATACCAAGGCTTGAATTTAAGTATTTTATCGGTGTATCTTACCGTGGTGTGACATAGCTGACATTTATACTGATAGGTAAGACCCGTGTGATATTTTTTTCTCGGATAAGCCATATTTTACCTCTTTTATGAAAAGATTTTAGCTTAATTTTGTTTAGGCTGATAGTATTTTATAAGATAAGCCAAGCTGTCAAGCAGATATTCGCGCGTATATTCAACCTGACCCTCCCAAGTGGTGATTTCAACTATATAGCTTGGGTTTGTCCAGGTGTTAATGCCCATAACGCGCCACGTCTCGAAGTTTTTCTTGTATGCATCGGCGTGCGCGTATGCATATGTGTAGCACTCGTCAAGCGCTCTTTTAATTACAGGCTCCCACTTAATAAGCTCCTCGTAAACAAGCTCGCGGAATTCCTTGAATTGAAGCAAGCCGTTGAACCAAGGGTTGTGACCCTTTGTATAAAGCGTTTCGGTACTTTTGAAGGCTCCGCCGCCCTTGTGGTTAACGTTACCGATTGACATATCGAAATCCCACATAGGTCCGCAGTATAATTTTCCGCTTGCTTCCTTGTAGAAATAAACGCTTGAATAGTCAACGTCGGGGTTTTTGAACATCTCATAAATTATATACGCCTGTGCAAAGGACTCAACGTCAATAAGACCCAACACCTTATCGTAGCTTGAGCCGTGAATTGCAAGCATACACTGTGTTATATAATCTTGAATATATTGCTTTTGCGTTGCGGTGATAACGTCGCTGTCGGGCGCTTTTATAGTATAGCGGCGGTTTTGGTTGAGTAAATCGGGCACGTAAACCTGAACGGTATCGCCCCAGCCGTCCATTTCGATAAGATAGCCTGTGTCTATCTCGTTTTCCTTTTCCTCAATGTTAACTCTATCGTCGCTTATCTCAACCTGCTCGCAAAGCAGATAAACGCCCCTGTACTGTCCGTTTAGGTAAAGCTCAACGCTTTGACAGTCGGGGGATGATTCAAGCGCACTCATTTCGCCTGCAACGGTGTAGACAAGATAGTTGCGAAGGAGTGATTTATCAATATAGTCCGCAAGCAAAACCCAGTCCTTTTCCTTGCCGAAGCCGAAAAGGTTTTGCTTCTTATTAAACTTGAATTTGTATGGCTTTTTGTCAAAATTGCTCCACGTGGAGTTGCCGCGGCCTCTTATCTCGCCGCCTGCCTCGCACACGTGGTATTCACCCGTTTCCGTGTCGAAAACCGTGATAACGCAGTTAAGGTATTCGGTTTTTGAGGTGATTTGCTTGTTTCCCTCAACATTAATTGAAATTACGGGCAAGCCCGTGCTCTTCGGTGAAAAATATGCAACGTGGGTGATGGTTTCCTCGCCGAGTGATTTAATTGTCGGGCTTGTTTCGCCGTTGCTCCACATTATAAATTCGAAGCCGTGCTTCGCTACCGCCGTTACCTCAGTGCCGTATTCGCCGTCGATAATTATTTGCTCGCCCTCGCCCTCGATTGCGCCCTGCTCATCGTTGCAGGAGTAATGAACGGAGTAGTAGCGCTTGAAAATAGCGGTTACAGACGTACCCTTTTTCGTCACCGTGTCACTACGCGGATTGTCGGTTGAGCCGTCGCTCCACGAAATAAACATATAGCCGTCGCTCGGTGTAGCGGTGACCTCGCTCGATTTTTGACCGTGGGAAAGATTTTGCTTGCTCTCGCCCTCGATTACGCCGCCGTCGGTTGCTAAATAGGTGATATCAACGCCGCTTGAAAATCTTGCAAGATACGTCTTGTCACCGAGAACAACGTCGCTCCTTTGGGGAGTTGTCAAGCCGTCGTTCCAAGAAACGAAGGTGTAGCCCTCGTTCGGCACAGCTGTAATAGTAACGGTTGACGTGCCAAGCTCGGCGGTTTGGACAGAAACGCCCTCAATTACACCGCCTGTGGTGCATTTATAGGTTACCGTGCCGTATTTTATTAGCTCAAACTGCGCGGTAAGCGTTTTGTCCTCACTTGCCAAATCATTTCTTTCAATATCGGCGTGTCCGTCGTCCCATCCGACGAACTTGTAGCCATCAAGCGGAGTGGCTTTAACCGTCTTGGAATAATTTTCAATTTGTACCTCTTGCGTGCTCTCGCCCTCAATTGCGCCGCCCTCGGTTGCAAGATAGGTGATTTTATAGGTTGGAATTTTTTCAAATTTTGCAACGAAAACGGTGTTGACCGAAATTAAATCCGAGCGCGCCGCGTCCGTTTTTCCGTCATCCCAGCCGATGAAGGTATAGCCGTCGTTTGCTACCGCCGTGACCATATCAAAGCCTGCGTTTTGCCCCTTGATAACGACCTTTTCCTGCACCGCGTTTCCGCTTATCGTGCCGCCCTCGCCTGCGATATATTCCGCGCGCACCGTGACACTCTCAGGCGCTTGCGCCTCACCGCCACACGCGCAGAGAAGAAGCAATATCGATGCTATAAAAACAAAAATAGGTAAAAATTTTTTCATTATGCCTCCCTAATTATATTGCGCCAAGCGGCGCATAAGAAACAATATCCAATTTTATTATATCATTTTAACGCGCGTATTGCAAGTGCTTGATAAGATTTCATTTTAACTAAGATTGCGCCTTGACTTTATACTTTTATTGTGTTATATTTATTATGTATAATTATGTAAATTTATATATTATTAGTGTTTAATGCTTGGAAAGGGGGATTTTATGCGAGATTATTTGAAGGATATAAAGATGCTCAGCGTTAAGGAGCTACCGCTTGTGGCTCACGAAATTCGCGAAAAAATAATTGACACCGTGTCGAAAAACGGCGGACATCTTGCCTCAAACCTCGGTATGGTTGAAGCAACGGTTGCGCTTCACCGCGTTTTCTCATCCCCGAGCGATAAGCTGATTTTTGACGTTGGCCACCAAGCATACGCACATAAGATAATAACGAGTAAGGAAAGGTGCGTTTCCTTTGACACGCTTCGCACATACGGTGGCGCGTCGGGCTTTACAAGCATACAGGAAAGCGAGCATGATATTTTTTATGCAGGGCATAGCGGTACCTCAATATCGAGCGCTATCGGTATTGCCGAAGCAAATAGGCTAAAGGGAGATACTTCCTATACGGTTGCTATAATAGGCGACGGCTCGTTTACAAACGGTATGGCGTACGAGGCGTTAAATAACGCATCGAGCAAGGGGCTTAGGCTCATAATTTTGGTGAACGATAACGAAATGTCAATTTCGCAAAACGTTGGCGGTCTTGCCAAATACCTTTCTAAGATAAGAATTAGCCGCGGATATTTCAGATTTAAGAGAGGGGCAAAGCGCATCGGCTTTTTCCCGCTTCTCGGTAAGCCGTTTGTTAAGCTTTTTGCGTGGGTGAAAAATAAAACGCGTCGCGCACTTATGGGCAGCACTATTTTTGAAAACTTAGGTCTTGACTATATCGGGCCCGTTGACGGAAATAATATCAAGGCACTTGTAAACGTTTTAGAGGAAGCCAAAAAGCGCGCTTGCCCCTGCGTTATACATATGAAAACGAAAAAGGGCTGGGGATACGAGCCTGCCACGCGCGAGCCGAGCAAATTTCACGGTATTGGCGCGTTTGATATAGATAGCGGAGAAGCGCATAAAAATTCGGGCGAAACCTATTCTTGCGTCGCAGGTGAAGCTCTTGTCGATTTGGCAAGGGAGGACGACAAAATATGTGCAATTACTGCCGCAATGGCACACGGCACGGGTCTTTGTGGGTTTGAAAAGGAATTTCCGAGCCGCTTCTTTGACGTGGGAATAGCCGAGGAGCATGCGGTCACGTTTGCAGGCGGTCTTGCCAAAAACGGAATGAAGCCTGTTTTGGCACTATACTCCACATTTGCACAAAGGTCTTACGACCAAGCGCTCCACGATATTTCGCTTCAAAAGCTTCCATTAACGCTTTTGCTTGACAGATGCGGCGTGGTTGAGGGCGACGGAGTGACACATCAGGGCATTTTTGACTACGCACTCTTTACCTCTGTGCCTAATGCGAAAATTTATGCACCGAGCAGCTTTTGCGAGCTTAGAGATATAATTTCACTTTCAGTTAGCGACACCTGCCTTTCGGTTGTCAGATATCCAAAGGGCGAGGAAGCAAGGTATGATTTCGGGCGTGAAATGATTTACGATAGCGAAAGAATGATTTACTTCTCGTCGGGCATAGAAAACGCCAAGCGTGTAATAGTTACGTACGGCAGAATGTCAAAAATAGCAAGCAAAGCGTTAAAGCAGCTTCCAAGCGATACGGGCATAGTAAGGCTTGTTAAAATTTTCCCACTTGACAATGAATATATCTCGGGCTTGCTTTCGGGCAAGGAGCTTGTTTATACCCTTGAAGAAATTTACAAAAACGGCTGCGTCGGCGAAAAAATCGCCGCTATGCTTGCCGGCACAAGCACCAAGGTTAAAATTAAAGCAATTGACAGCTTCGTTCCGCACGGCACACTCAGCGAGCTATACGCGCACCTCGGCTTAACACCGAACGACGTGGCAAATGAAATAAATAATTTTTAAGAAAAATAAAACAACAAAACGGGCTAACCCTTGTAAGCTAATTATTTCAAATTAGCTTTGGCAAAGCCCGTCTTTTTCATTGTTTTTTCACGATTTGTTCAGCTTGGCAACATTGACAGTTATTTTTCCGTGTGCTATACTATAAATGGGAAAGTATACATTTTTTGTT
>JBGVIN010000050.1:0-17466 GCA_045123255.1 Eubacteriales bacterium | reverse complement strand
CTTTAAAAGCGAAGTTTGAATGTCAATACTCGTCCACAAATAGTTTTGTAATTCTATTGCCAAATTCTCATCAATTCCGCACGTAATGTAGCGGTTTTCCTGATTGAACATTTTTTCTCCTTTCGGCGGGGCATTTGTTTTTCGTCTGTGGCTAAATTCTGCCAAAATTTCACGTGTTTTTGAGCGGGGCATAGAAACACCCTGACAAAGTGTTTTCGTTTGAAATTTTGCAAAACTCAGGAAAGTAGCGGCATTCGCTCGAAATAGATAAGACCGCTTCCGTCATCTGAGAAGACGTAAACCCTGTGCCACCACCATTCGCCGTTTCCAGCTTTGAAGAATTCGTTTACCTCGGCATTATAGCTTGAAATCTTGAATTCCTTTTCTACCTCTGCCGCTTCCTTTTTTGTTCTTGCAATAACAAGGTTAGCAGAAGCTCCGCCGTCGTTGCATTCTTGAACCGCCTTTATTTTGCTTTTTGCGGTTGCTTTGAGTTCGTCTGGTAAATCTTTACCGACCATATATGCAAGAAGCTCTTGCATTGTTTTTATCTTTTTCATATGTACTCCTATTTACTAAATGGACTAATAAATGGCAGTACCATTTAATAGTTGGATTGTTAAATGGCTGTTAAATGGCAACACCATTTAGTAGTTAATTGTTAAATGGTAGCCCCATTTAGTACTACATTGCGCTATGTAATGCTAAATGGTGAATTTCGTACAGCGTGTACTTTGCTTGTACGTATTACTTGCTACCAATGTAATAATATATGGTTGTAAATGCTGATTTTTCGTAAAATTAGCCTGATTGAGAGAAATATTGTCTTATAAGTAGCGATATTTATATTAAAAGCATTGATTTTTTACTAAATTGTGTGATATAATAGGGGTGCTACATTACATTTTAATATGATTCTTGCGGGATACTATCTTGGTAAAAGGTATTATCTCTCTTTTCCCATACCGCAAGGATTGAGATGTAGTGTAGCAACTATGAGGGATGTGCTTTTTCGGTGCGTTCTTTCGGGGGCGCACTTTTTTATTTTGTTTCTTAAGGAGAGTATTATGCAAGACGAAAAGGTTTTTGATGTGACGGGCGTTGAATTGACACCTGGTGATATGTCTGCTTGTTTAGGAAATGGAGAGCATTTTGACGAAGACGGAAACCCCATTGAATGTTGCTGTGATGAGTGCGATTATATGATTTTGTGTTTGAAAAACGCAGGAAAATATGATGGAAATTTTTAGTGATAAAGCCCTGTTTTTTAACAGGGTTTTTATGTTGTCGTAATTTCGGGACACCCTAAACTTTACAAACTTTTTGACTAATGTTATAATTGTTGTGAATAACATATTTAATTGTGCGAAAATATGAAGAATTCTTGAATTGCGCGCGGTTTTATGTTATTATATAGTTATATTGAGCTTTGATATTTTGGAGGGCTAAAATGGCTGATATTAAAAGAGAGCAAGAACGCGAGGAACTACACAAAGCTATATGGAACATGGCTAACGACCTTCGCGGAAGCGTTGACGGATGGGACTTTAAGCAATATGTGCTTGGAATAATGTTCTACCGCTATATTTCTGAGAATATTGCAAATTACATAAATGCTGGAGAACGCGACGCAGGCAACACAGATTTTGACTATGCCTTGATGTCAGACGCAGAAGCAGAAGAAGCGCGCGACGATATGGTTGAAACAAAGGGCTTCTTCATTTTGCCGAGCCAACTTTTCTGTAATGTTAGAAAAAGAGCCGACAAGGATGAAAACCTTAACGAAACACTTGAAAAGGTCTTCAAGTCAATAGAAGACTCTGCAAAAGGAACAGTTAGCGAAGACGATTTTAAGGGCTTATTTGACGATATTGATGTAAACAGTAATAAGCTCGGTGCTACTGTTGCAAAGCGTAATGAAAAGCTTGTAAAGCTCTTAAATGATATAGGCGAAATGAAGCTTGGAGATTATCAGGACAATACCATTGACGCCTTCGGTGACGCTTATGAGTTTTTAATGGGTATGTACGCGTCAAACGCAGGTAAAAGCGGCGGCGAATACTTTACACCACAAGAGGTTTCAGAGCTTCTTGCAAAGCTAACAGTAGTAGGCAAAAAGCAAGTAAACAAGGTTTACGACCCTGCTTGTGGCTCTGGCTCTTTGCTTCTAAAATATGCTAAGGTTCTTGGCAAAGACAATGTAAGACAGGGCTTTTACGGTCAGGAAATCAACTTGACTACTTATAACCTTTGCCGTATCAATATGTTCTTGCACGACATAGATTTTGACAAGTTTAATATTGCTTGTGAAGATACACTTATTTCCCCTCAGCATTGGGACGAAGAACCATTTGAGGCAATCGTTTCTAACCCGCCTTATTCTATTAAGTGGGCAGGCGACGATAACCCCCTTTTAATAAACGATACAAGATTTGCTCCCGCAGGCGTTTTAGCACCTAAGTCAAAAGCAGACCTTGCCTTTGTTATGCACTCTCTTTCTTGGCTTGCCACAAATGGAACTGCGGCAATAGTTTGTTTCCCGGGAGTGTTCTACCGTGGCGGAGCTGAGCAGAAAATAAGAAAATACTTGGTTGACAACAACTTTATTGACTGTATTATTCAGTTGCCAGACAACCTTTTCTTTGGTACGTCTATCGCAACCTGTATTTTGGTTTTGAAAAAATCAAAGAATGACAATAGCATTCTCTTTATTGACGCAACAAGCGAGTGCGAAAAGGTTACTAATAATAACAAAATGCGCGATTCACACATAGATAACGTTTTGAAGCTCTTTACTGACAGGACAGATGTTGAGCATAAAGCAAAGCTTGTTTCTAATGATGTAATCGGCAATCCCGAAAACAACTATAACCTTTCAGTTAGTACATACATTGAGAAAGAAAACACAAAAGAAGCTATTGACATTGTTAAGCTCAATGCACAAATAAAGGAAATAGTAGCCCGTGAAAACGTGTTGAGAGAAGAAATTGACAAGATAATAGCGGAAATAGAGGGAAACAATGACTAATTTTGAACAAATATTGTCTACATACTGCTCAAATGGTGTTGAATGTTTAAGCATTGGCTCTCTTATTACACAGGTTAAAGAAAAAGCGAAAAACAACAAAGAGATTGAACAAGTGTATGTTGTGAGCAATACACAAGGATTAGTTAGAGCTGAAGATTTTAGAGAAAACACCATTCACAGCGAAGACACTTCTAATTATACAATTGTAAGAAAGAATATGTTTGCATATAATCCGTCAAGACTCAATATTGGTTCTATTGCTATGTTAAAAAGTGATATTGCTGGTATGGTTAGTCCAATGTATGTCGTTTTTTCTGTTGACAACACAAAAGTACAATATGAATATTTTGAGTTTTTAATTAAATCTCAGTTTGTTAGAAACAAAATAGATTCTTTTAAAGAAGAAGGGGCTCGTTTCAGGTTTGATTTTTCTCGTTGGGACTGGATTAAAGTACCAATTCCGCCGTTTGAAGTTCAAGATAAAATCGTTGAAATGTTAAAAACTTTTAATGCTTTGCAGCAAGAGCTCGAAAAAGAACTTACAGCTCGCAGACAGCAATACGAATATTACAGGGACAACCTTTTGACTTTTGAAAGCAAGACGGAATATGTTTCGTTGGGTGAATTGTGTTCGGTGCAAGCTGGTGGAACACCATCAAAGCAAAAACACGAATATTGGAACAATGGAACAATTAAATGGCTTGGTTCGACAGTTTGTCAAAACACGCGTCATATAACAGAAATTACAGATTATATTACAGAAGAAGGGCTAAAAAATTCTTCAGCGAAGATTTTAAACAAAGAAACAACGCTTATTGCATTAGTAGGAGCAACGATAGGCAAGACTGCATTTTTGGACTTTGAGGCTACAACAAATCAAAATGTTGCGGCTTTGTTTCCATTAGATGTAAATAAATTAGACCCACTTTATCTTTTTTATGCTTCTCAAATGTTGTATGCTGATTTTAAGAATATTTCTAATGGTAAATTAGCATTAGCTACATTATCATTTGTACGAGGATTGAAAATTCCTGTTCCAAATATAAATGTTCAAAGAAAAATAGCATATGTATTAGACAACTTTGACGCAATCTGTTCTGACTTGCAAATCGGCTTACCTGCTGAGATTGAAGCAAGACAAAAACAATATGAATATTACCGCGATAAGCTCTTGACATTCAACGACAGTAGTGCGATAATCCTTACAGACAGACAGACAGACAGACAGACAGACAGACAGACAGACAGACAGACAGACAGACAGACAGGGCTAATTAAGCTCTTGCAGTATGTTTATGGCTTTGTTTATCTTAAATTAAGTGATGTTTCTAATTCGGTGACTTCGGGAAAAAACAAGGTTAAATTGAGCGAAGGAACTTATCCTGTATATGGTTCGACAGATGTGATTGCATATACTAACGAGTATATTTACGAACACACGCAGATACTTATTGCAAGAGTTGGAGCAAACGCGGGGTTTGTTAATATTGCAGAGGGAAAATATGATGTTTCGGACAACACCTTGATAGTTGACGTTAAACCTGAGTTCAATTTGAGATACATTTACTACGTTCTAAATGTAATGAATTTGAATCAATATACAAAAGGTGGAGGACAACCTCTTATTACTGCTGGGCAGATAAAAGAGTTTTTAATCCCTGTGCCGCCTATTGAAAAACAAAACGAAATTGTTTCGATTCTTGACCGTTTTGACAAGCTATGTAATGACATTGAAGACGGATTACCTGCTGAAATTGAAGCAAGACAAAAGCAATATGAGTTTTACAGAGATAAACTCTTGACTTTTGCAGAAAAGAAATAAAAACAAGGAGAAAAGTATGAGTTATTTTAACATTGTGGCGCAATCAAGCGAAAGCACGGTTGTTACTGAATATAAGCCCGTTGTGACTCGTTCTGACGCTTACCAAAGCGAAGCAGATTTAGAAAAGGAATTTATAAGACTTCTTGGTGAGCAAAGCTACGAATATTTGCAGATTCATAAAGAAGCTGACCTTATAGCCAACTTGCGCAAAAAGCTTGAAGAACTGAATAACTATACTTTCTCAGATGAGGAATGGGACAGGTTTTTCAAGCAGAATTTAGCTAACTCTAACGAGGGCATTGTTGAAAAGACAAGAAAAATCCAAGAGGACAGCGTCCAAATCTTGAAAACCGACTCAGGACTAACCAAAAATATTACTCTTATTGACAAGAGAAACATTCACAACAACAAATTGCAAGTAATCAATCAGTACGAAGCAGAAGGCAACTACGCAAACCGCTACGATGTTACCATTCTTGTAAATGGCTTTCCGCTAATTCACGTGGAATTAAAGCGTAGGGGTGTTGCTATTCGTGAAGCGTTTAACCAGATTGAAAGATACCAAAGGGACAGCTTCTGGTCTGCGTCTGGACTCTTTGAGTACGTGCAGATATTTGTAATTTCTAACGGAACTAACACAAAGTATTATTCCAACACAACAAGATTTAACCACTTAAAGGACTATGCCAAAGCGCAAGGCAAGAAAAAGGAAAAGACAAGCAATAGCTTTGAATTTACATCATTCTGGGCTGACGCTAACAACAAAATAATTCCTGACTTAGTTGACTTTACAAAGACATTCTTTGCTAAGCACACAATCCTTAATATTCTTACAAAGTATTGTGTATTTACCGCAGAAAATATGCTCCTTGTAATGCGTCCTTACCAAATCGTAGCAACGGAAAGAATCCTAAACCGAATTGAAATAGCTAACAACTATAAAAAGTACGGCTCTGTTGCAGGCGGTGGCTACATCTGGCATACAACAGGAAGCGGAAAGACGCTTACATCCTTTAAGACTGCACAGCTTGCGTCCAAGGTTGACTACATTGATAAGGTTTTATTCGTTGTTGACCGAAAAGACCTTGACTACCAAACAATGAAAGAATATGACCGCTTTGAAAAGGGCGCAGCAAACAGCAACAAATCAACAGGCGTACTTAAAAAGCAGTTGGAAGACCCAAATGCAAGAATTATTATAACAACCATTCAAAAGCTTTCTATCTTCATTGAGAAGAACAAGGGACACGAGGTTTTTGATAAGCGTGTTGTTATAATCTTTGACGAGTGCCACCGTTCACAATTCGGCGATATGCACATCGCAATCACAAAGAGCTTTAAGAAATATAACCTTTTCGGCTTTACAGGCACACCTATTTTCGCAGTTAATGCAAGCGCAAGCGGAAATGTAAACCTTAGAACAACCGAGCAGGCATTCGGTGATAAGCTCCACACTTATACAATAGTTGACGCAATAAATGACAAGAATGTTTTGCCATTTAAGGTTGACTACGTTAAGACCTTTGACAACGAGCCAGACATTGACGAGGAACAGGTTTACGACATTGACCGCGACGCTATTTGGAACAGCCCTGAAAGAATAAGAAACGTTGTAAAGTACATTCTTGACAACTTTAACCGCAAGACCTATCGAAATGAAAAGGTATATGCGTTTAATGCCTTAGTTAATATAGCAGATGTTGCGTCTGCTAAGGACAAGGGCAAGGTGAAAGAGGAAAAGCAAAAGCTACATTTAAGCGGCTTTAACTCTATTTTCTGCGTTTCATCAGTAAAGGCGGCAAAGCTCTACTACCAAGAGTTTAAAAAGCAAATGGCTGAAAATCCGTCTAAGAAATTGAAGATTGCAACCATATATAGCTATGGCGCAAACGAAGCTGAGGAAGACGGCATTTTGGACGAGGAAAATTCCGAGGACACAACACAGCTTGACGCAACCTCTCGCGAATTTTTAGAGGGTGCAATCAAGGATTACAACGAATTATTTAAGACAAACTACGACACATCAAGCGACAAATTCCAAAATTACTACAAGGATGTTTCCTTGCGTATGAAGAATAAGGATTTAGACATCTTGATTGTTGTAAATATGTTTTTAACAGGCTTTGACGCTACAACGCTTAACACATTGTGGGTAGATAAGAACCTTAAAACACACGGACTTATTCAGGCATATTCGAGAACAAACCGAATTCTTAATTCCATTAAGACGCACGGAAACATTGTTTGTTTTAGAAATCTACAAAAGCGCACGGATGACGCAATAGCTCTCTTTGGCGACAAGGAAGCTGGCGGAATCGTTCTTATGCGTGGCTATAATGACTACTATTACGGCTATGAGGACGAGCAAGGCAAGCACAAGCAAGGTTATATGGAAATGGTCGAGGAGCTTTTAGAAAAGTACCCTATGACAATTCAGCTTTTTGGCGAGAAAATGGAAAAGGGCTTTATTGGCTTATTCGGCGCAATTCTTCGTATGAAGAACCTGCTTTCTTCCTTTGACGAGTTTATCGGTAATGAGATTTTGACCGATAGACAAATGCAAGACTTCCTCAGTAGATACCTTGACCTAAAAGATAAGTACAAGCCAGACCCACACAATAAAACAAACGTAAATGACGATATTGTTTTTGAAATGGAGCTTGTAAAGCAAATCGAAATCAATATTGACTATATTTTAATGCTTGTTAAGAAGTACCACGATTCGCATTGTAAAGACAAAGAAATACTTGTTTCTATTAGCAGAGCAATCGAGTCCAGCGAAGAACTCAGAAGCAAGAAAGACCTTATTGAAACATTCGTTGCAGGTATTAACGACATTGAAGACGTACTTACTGAATGGCGCGAATATGTTTTACGCGAAAGAGAAAATCAGCTAAACCAAATCATAGAGGAAGAAAACCTCAAGCCCGAAGAAACAAGAAAGTTTATTGAATATTCATTTAGCGACGGCGCACTTAAAACAACAGGAACAGACATTGACAAAATCCTGCCCCCTGTATCTCGTTTTGGCGGTGGTCGTGAGAAGAAAAAGAATAGAGTTATTGAAAAGCTCATTTCTTTCTTCCAACGTTTCTTTGGTATAGCAAACTAAGCAAAAAAAGAGTTCTGTATTGCGCAGAACTCTTTTTCTTATATTACTTTGTGTGGCGTACAAGACTGCACAGCCTGCTTTCTGAGAAGTAAGGCAATATTTTCTCATTAGAGTCTGTGAAGCGCGTAAACGCTTGTTTTGCGTACTTGTCGGGGCTTCCGTATGAAACGACGTAGCGATGACCGAATGCGAATTCTCTGAGGTTGAACAGCCTTTCGAGCGGTTTGTTCCAACCTTGTAAAACATTATCGCTTGCGTGCAGTATAAAGATAGAGCGCGTCTGTTCATTGTCAATCTTTCTTTGATACCTTATTGCACTTTCGAGAGCTTTGAGACCTTCGCCTAAGTTTGGATTGCCAAAAGCTGAAAATCTCTCGAAAGGAGAAGTGATTTTTGCTCTGTCCCTGTAAGTGATTATATGTAGATTTGTTTTGCTGTTTGCGAATTTCAAGGCTCTTGCCACTTTAAGTATGTTTTGGCTCATTGAGCTTAATTTACCGCCCTGCATTTTGTGTGAGCAGTCCAAAATATAGTAGATATTAGTTGTTTTCATTGTTTAATCTCCTTGTTTTTGTGAAAATATGAATTTTTAGGGTCGGGTGTCAATTTTTCGAAAAATTTGGAAAATGCGCCTGTCTCATCCCACCCCGCCCCCAGCACGAATTTTTGAGGAATTCAAACCTTTTTGCCCCTTCGGGCGTTACCCCTTTCGGGGCGAACCCCATTGTTTCTTATCCTTTTTCTGCGGGGAAACTGGGGGTATTGGGGCTGACGTTTCAGTCAGCCGAATGCTTTTGGTACACAGAAAACCTGATGTGTCAGGGAAGACAAATTGCAACCCCGAAATCCCCGATTCCCCCGATTGTTTTAAGATACGGATAGAATTTGCTTGATGTATAGACGTAAAAAAGCCCGATTTCACTTGCGAAATCGGGCGTCATATATTTAGATTGGAAATTCAGGGAAAAAGGGCATAAAAGCAAAACACACTCCCTACATACCTAAGAAATCAGGTTTTGGAAGTGTGTTTAGTTGGTGACCCGTACGGGAATCGAACCCATGTTTCAGCCTTGAGAGGGCCGTGTCTTAGCCGCTTGACCAACGGGCCATTTGTCAAATGCTTATGTATTATAACACAGGTTTTTTTATTTTGCAATAGGTTTTTGAAAATTTTTTGTATTTTATTTAATAATTTTTTTGAGTTGATTTATTCGGTTATGATTGTTTTGAATTTTCTTTTTGGAAATATAATATGCACCCCAAAAGTGTTTGCGCTTTGGGGTGCATTTTATTTTAGGTAGTTCTTTTGTTTTTAGTTTCCGTTTTTGAGGTTTAATACGTCGTTATATGAAGCGAAGTAGTATTTGGCGCCGTCGGTTGGTGCGCTGATTTGTAGATAGGAATATTCGGTTTTTGCGTCCTTTGTTGTGCAAACGTATGCGCCCATTGCAAAGCTTACTTCCATTTGCTTTTCGTTAAAGCCGACCATTTTAATTTCGAAAATGGAATAGTTAGTATCTGTCATATCGGCAGAAATAACGCCTGCGAGTGCTTTTCCGTCTGTGCCAAAAATATCATTTTCGCCTATCACACTTTCAAGACCTGCGAAAATACCGTAGCTTACGTTTTCACCCGTTACGCTCTCGTATTTTGAAATTGCTTCTCCATCTACCTTATATCCGATATCAATGCCGTCCTTGCCGTTTTCAGCTACTGAGTAGCCAAGGCAGGTAAACAAGGGAGCCATATCTGCAACTATTTTGAAAGTACAGCCCTCGCTTGAGCAAGCACAAACCATTTTGCCGCCTGCGGTAAATCCGTTTGCATATTCCACGGTGGTAAATTCATAGTCGCTTATGTGGTTAACTGTCTTGTCAGAGCATTTTGTGCATCCGAAAACGCAGGGGCTTATTTGAGTCTTATCGTGGTTTCCGTTATAGAATGCAACGCATTCACTATAACCGTAAACTATCATTTTTCCTTTCGGTGAGCCGGCTGCTAAATATTCCTCATAGGAATAAATTGTTGCAAAGTTGAAGGCTTCTGCCTGTTCCTTTGTTCCCGTGAAAAATACTCTTGACTTAGATGAGAACCAGCTCTCGTCATATACCGAGCCGTCAACCGTTTTTGGAAGGTATACGTCAACGTCAATTCCTGTTATTCCGTTAAGAGAATTCTTTTCCTTTAGCGTTACCAAGGATGCGCCGAGCCTAAGCTCCTTTAAGCTATCACAGCTTTGAATTGCTTCCTTTTGAAGAGTTGTGACGGTATTTGGAAGAATGAGCTTTTCAAGCGAATCACAGTTTCTGAAGGTAAATTGCACAATAGAGGTAAGTTGGCTGTTCGGTGCAAACTCTACCTCCTCCAATGCGCTGCATCCGTCAAAGCTTTTGTTCAAGGTTTTGAACTGTGAGGACACGTACACGTATTTAAGCGATTTATGGTTTGATACGCTTTCTACGTTGGTGGATAATTTGCCAAAATTATGATTTGGATCAAGCTCGGGGTATTCTATTCTTATAATTGAATTCTTGTCATAGGTTTCGCCCGTTACCCCCGACATATCATTCATTCTGTCACAGAAAATAAACTGATAATCTCCCTGCCAGTCATCACTGGTTCTTATGAAATAGTAGGTTGGGTACGTTGTGTATGTGCCGTCGCTGTTCTTTACTACAATTCTTGCAAGATTGGAATTGTCATAAAGAGTGTCTATACCCGCGCCTTTGTTTTGAGAGCTATAATATGCGCCTAAATCAATGCCTTCAATGAATGTGATGTTATCGCCCGACTGAAATTCATCCGTTTCAAATTTTTTAATACCGTCCGCACTTACTGAAATTGCAAGCAAGAACACAAGCATAGATAATAATGATACTGCTAATAAAATTTTCTTTTTCATTTTCTCTCTCCTTGAAAAATTTGTATATTATAAGTTTATCATGTTTTTTATTCTATGTCAATCTATTTGCATACATTAAAATGCGGGAAAAAAGGAGTGATACCCTCCCACACAATGATTATTCCTCGGTTATTCTATCGAGATAGTCCATCATTTTCTTTACATAGTCGAGCTTATAGCCGAGGATTTCAAGGGGCGCGTTTCTTTCGCCCGGAATTTCGAGGTTGTAAAGGCCGTCGTAGCCTAGCTTTTTCATTTCGCGTATGACGGAAACAAAATCAACATTACCGCAGCCGTATGGCATTAGGTGCTGATCTCTTTGCCCCTCGTTGTCGGCTAAGTGGAGCGCTTTTATGTGCTTGCCCGCTTTTCTAATAAAATTCACTTGATCGCCATCTCTCAAATTAAGATGGCCTGTGTCAAGGCAAATTCCGATTTTTTCGCTATCCAACTCGTTTATCATATTGAGAAGTCCGTCAACGTTATTGACAAAATCAGAGGAAATGAGGTTTTCAAGACAGATTACCATATCCTCGTCCTTGATATAATCAAGTAGGTCGCGTATTGCGCTTAAATTTTCCGCTATTATTTGCTCGTTTGTAATCGCTTTGTCCTCGCGCCATTTAAGTGAGTCACAATGCAAAACGGCATATTTAACGCCCATCGCGATAAAAAGATCGATTTGCTTTTTTAAAAATTCCTTGCCGTCAACCGTGCAGAGCTTCGCTTCGTATGAAAGGTGACCCTGTGAAATTTCCATACCTATCTCGTCAGCATATTTTCTAAAATCCGCGCCCGCTTTTTTGATATCACCGCGCTTCATTAAATCATAAGAATGCTCAAAAGAAAGCTCACAGTAGTCAAATCCGTGTTCCTTTAGGTATTTTATTGTTTCCTCGGGTGACCAACCGAAATAGTAGCTTGACCAAACACTAGTTTTCATAACAATTCTCCTTTATAAAACGAAAATGTTGCTCCACGCGCGCTTGCCGTCTTTATCCCTTGCCTCAACGCGCACCCATTTGTCCTTTTCGCGTATTTCGTATTCGAAATGGGTTAAGTCCTCTCCGCGCAAAACGCGGTCGCGATCCCACGAAAGATTTGATATAGTTCCGATAATTTCGCAGGGGGACGTGTCTATAATAAGCTTATTTCCGTCGCGATAGGCACGCAAATAGGGTCCCTCAGTTGCATAAAAATCACCGCGTTTTAACGCTTGCAAAAGAGCTTCGTTTGTTAGCTCGTCCGCTTTTACCATAACCCAGCCGAGGCGGTTGTCCTTGCCGTAATATGCGTGGGCATCGTCCGTTGCGAATATATATGGGTATGCACCCTTGTTTGCACAAAGGTCAATGAAATAATCGGAATAGGGGCGCATGCTCTGTCCTGCGTCGGAAACGGCGTTATAGATTTCGGTTGCAAAAACGCCGTTAAGATTTATTAAGTCCTCGGGGGTGTTTACCGACCAGAAGGGGTGCGCAAGCACGGCAATACCGCCCGCGGCGTTTATTGCATCAACCGCTTCCTGTGGGGTGGCATCTCTTTTGAGATTTGGGTTTTCCTTTGTAAAGAGCGAAACGATGTGATATACGCCCTCAATAGTTTCGTTTCCGCCAATGTTATACTCACAGCCCGAAATTATTTTAAGTCCTTCAAGCTCGCCGCCCTCTCCGTATTTCCAATGGTCGGTGAATGCAATTGCATCATATCCGTCCGCTTTATATTCTCTTGCGACCTCCTCGGGCGTTTTTCTGCCGTCTGAAATAGTTGTATGTAAATGAAGCGCAAGCTTATAATATTTTTCTCCAAGACTGTTTATAATCATTTTTCTCTCCTGATTTTTCTTTATGAAGTGATTTTATCACACTTAGCGCGCAAATTCAATAGAATTAGCTCTTTTACGAAAAAAATCGGCAGAAAATTCTGCCGATTTTTAATTATTCTTCGTCTGTTGACGCTGATGTGCTGTTAAATGAAACAAATACGTACTTATCGCCGTCGAGCTTTTCGCCCTCTTGAATATAAGATGCTTTATTTCCTGCTATCACATATGCGCCGAAGGCAAATTCAGCTGATTTTTGTGCATCGGTGTAAAAGCCTGTGAGCTTCATTGACATAATGTCAAATTTTCCCTTTGGCATTTCAAGGGAGATAACGCCGCTTGAAATTTCACCGTTTTCATTTACGATGTCGTTTTCACCGAGGATTTTTCTCGTTACGATAAACATACCGTAGCTTACAGTTTCGCCTGTGAGCGTTTCGTAATCACTTATTGCTTCGTGATCTACAACAATCTTAATACCAATGCCGCCATCTTCATATTCGGGAGTTGTGTAGCCAAGATTTGTAAAGAGTGCTGGGAGTGCTTCGGTAACCTTATGTGTGCAGCCCTCGTTTGTGCAGGTTGTGATTTTCGCGCCTGCATACTCAAAGCCGTTTTCATATACAACCTTGTACGTTGTTTCTGCATTTTCTACGTGCTTAACTATATTGTTTTCACAAACTGAGCATAAGCCAACGCAAGGATTTGTGCCTGTTACCTCATGCTTGCCACCGTTATACGCCTCGCACCAGCTATAATCATAAACAACGTACTTGCCGCTCTTGTCCTCAAGTGCTAAGTAGTCAGCATAGGAAATAACGTTTGCATTGTTTTCACCGAAAACCGCAAGGAACGGAGCGTTGCCCGTTGCATTGACATTTGCAAGCAAGGTATTAAGCTCGTCAAGAGTGCCAACAAAGAATACCTTTTCAAGGGTATTAACGTTTAGGAAGGCATCTTGTCCAATTGAGGTTAAGGTGTTGCTGAGATAAATTGTTTTGAGAGCTGTGTTGTTCTTGAACATTGAGCCCTCCATTTTTGTTACGGTTGTGGGCCAAGCGATGCTTTCAATTGCTGTTGCCTGGAAGGACCATGAGCTGATTCCCGTAATTGTGCTTGGGAATATAATTCCCTTCATTTGGACTCCGTTAAATGATCCGCCGTTGTCAATATTTTTAATTTTAGTATTTGAAAGGTCGAGCACCTGTCCTGCAAACAACAAGGAACAGCCCGAGAAGTTCATACCGTCGCCGATTCTTACAAGCTTTGTCAAATCCTCAAAGTTAACGTATTTAAGATTTTTACAGCCGTTGAAGTTCTGTCTTTGAATATTTGTTGTATCGTGACGCAAATATGCATATTCAAGATTTGTATTGCCTTGGAAAACGAGCTTAAAGCCGGTAACGGGCTTTCCGATATGCTCTGCCTTTGAGCATTCGTTAATAAGCACGTCATCATCCATCCAGTTGATAACAACGAATTTTGAGGATGAAATTTTTGTTACGGTATCTGTTTCCGCATCATAAAGGTCTATTCTTGTGCTGGTAACCTCGCACCAGGTTTCCGAATAATAAATAACCTGTGGATCATCTGCGCGAATTGATGAGTACGTATTTTTTCCCGAATCATCCTTTCCCGAAATGTACCAAATGAGTGCCTCTTTGTTTTCGTCGAAAATAGGAAGCACGGTTCCGTCACCGAGAGTAACGGTTTCATTATAGTCTACGTTTGTTTCATTATGCACGCTATCTGCAAGCACTACGAGTGAAAACGTCAAGGCAAGCGCAAGCGTCATAATGAGTGTTATAAGTAATTTTCTCATAATTTTCTCCTTAAAAAGTTTTTTACATAATAATTATATCATATAAAATATGGAATTTCAAGTGATTATTTATTTTCGGTCATATCGGTCATATCCTCAAAAACGAGCTTGCCGTTTTCCTCGCTCGTGGCTTTTTTGAAGGTCATCGTGCCTGCGTAGCCGTCTATCACCTTAAAGCCTGTAAAGACGAGGTCGCCGTTCCACTCCGCGCATTTTGGAACGCCTGCACAAGGAATTGGCTCGTCGTCAACCGAGGTGAAATTTTCAAACGGCTCGTTTGAAACAAGATAGCGTGCGCGACCGTATAAGCTGAAAATAAGATAATATTTTCCGCCGTACTTAAAATAGTCGGGGCATTCGGGCTGTGCGGTATTCGGCACTACGTAAATCGACTTCTCTGCCTCTTCCCATTTTTCAAGGTCGGGCGAGGTAAAGTGAGCAAGGCAACCGTTTTTTTCAGGAGTTGTGAGCGAGGTTGTCAAAATCATATGATACAATCCGTCCTCGCCAAAGAATACCTTTGGGTCGCGTGCGCTTTGTGCGTGGAATTTGTCTGACACGGTGAAGCCGAAATTTTCATCCTTGTAAAAATGATAGCCGTCGTGTGATATACTCCTTGCAATTATAGCGGGCAAGCCGTTTGCGCGGCGCACGGTGTAATATAGATATTCCGTTTCACCTTTTTTGATATGTGAGCCCGTGCAAATTGAGCCCTCCCAAGAGTGCGTGATTGGCACAGCCATCGGATGCACCGCCCACGTTTTGAAGTCACCTGTTGAGATATGCTCCCATTGATGTGCGCCCATTCCCCACTTGCTTTTATGGTGGTGGCGGTCCTTCAGGTACAAAACGTGATATTCGCCGTTTCTTACGTACGGCATACAGTCGCCGACGAAAACGCCGCCGTCGGGTCGCCATCCCTCTGCGTTTTCAAAGGTTGAAATTACGCTTGGCTCTTCTATGCTTGATGTCATATGTATACTTTGTGCTACAAGTCCGCTTGGGGAAAATTCATCACCGTAGTCAAAAAGCCGCTCACCGATAGGCCACTCCTCGTCGGTAAGTGTACCGTTTACGTAAAGCTCTATTCTGTATTCGTATAGAATAACCTCTATTTTGTCGCCTGTCTTTATCTTGGCGGTTAAGGAAAGTGGGCGCTCGCTATAGCTATAAAGAACCGAAACGGTTAAATTGCCGTCGTTTCCCACGATTTCAAGTGTTTTTCTTTCACCCATGTATGCAACCGCATAGAGGGGCAGCTCCTTTAATTGAAGCTCTAATTTTATATCCTTCATAATACTCTCCTTTTATACCTCCGCTTTTTTCGCCGCGATTGATGAGAAAAAAGCTGCACCGCACGATGCCTCCTCACTAAGAGTGCTGACCGTGAGATTCGTTTCAAAGGTCCTTTCAATAAGACGTCTTAAAACCTCGTTTTTCTTAACCGCACCGCCAGAGGCAACTATTTTCGTTCCCTTTTTTGGAAAATACGCGTATAGCTCAAAAAGCTCACTGCACATACCTTGAAGCACACCAAGCGTTAAGTCGGCAGGGGTAAAATTATCCTTGCCAATCATCTTTACCGAGCCTCGCGAATCAGGCGCGTTTCTTTTTCCGAGGAATGAAGTGTCAACAATAAGATTAGTGCCGCCCCTTTCATATGCATCCTTGGCAAGAGCATTCATTAGCTGATATTGCTCACCTTCTATGCCAAGTGCGCCTGCATAGCTTCTAAAGAAGCCTTCAAGCATAGAATATGCATATCCGCCACAAAGGGCAGAGCCGCAAATAAGGTATTTATTTTCTATCAAGGGTCGAAGCTCAAGTATCTCGCTTACCCTGCAAAAATCGCTTATTGCGGAAATTTGCGCGCCTGTACCGAGGTTGACAAGCACGGTGTCACAGTCAAATCCGACAGAGCCGAGAAAGCTTGCTTGGTTGTCACCGATAGGCACGGAAACGGGTATACCGCGGCACGTACCGATAACTAAGCTTTCAGAGGTAACACGCGGCAAAAAGCCTTTGTCAATACCGAGCAGAGCAATTTTGTCGTACATAAACTCACATTTTTCAACATCGAAAAGACCGAAGCTTGCACCAACCGATGCGTGAGTCACTAACTCTTTTTGAGCGCATATTTTCATTACGAATAGATCCATTATACTACAAAAGCATACGGCTTCTTTTGGAACAAGTCCCATCTTTAAGTTATAGTAATGTGTGGCAATTCCATAGCCTGTTGAAATTTTTTCACCTGTTAATTCGAAAATTTCTTCAGTGGCGCTTTTTCCGCTCGGCAAAGATGCATCCGCACGCTTATCCTGCCAATTCATAAGCTCCGAAACGCTCTTCCCTTCTGAATTTAAGTATACAATTCCATGCATTTGCCCCGTTATGCCTATTGAGGATATTTCCGCATATTCATCAAGAATTTCAAATAGCGCATTTTCTGCCTTTTCCAGTATTGCAGAAACGCTTTGCTCTGAGAAAACACCGCACTCTGTGTACGAATTATGGGGTATTGCTAAGGATTTTAGCTCCTTTCCGCTTGCGCTATCGTAAACCACAGCACTAATAGTTGTTGTGCCAATATCAATGCCAACGGTAAGTATAGGATTTTCAAGATTTTTCATTTTTACAAATCACCTCTAATGATATTATAAACCGAATAGCCTATAGATGCAAGAGCTTTTTATTTTGATAAAAAGACAGTACGAAAAAAAGGGGCTGTCGCATTAAGCGACGCCCCTTTTGGGGATAGTGAAATGAGTGCAGAAGGCGTGAACTCGTACACGTCGGCGTACTTAGTACGGTAGAGTGCGAGGTCGCGTCTAAAAAACAGACATAAAAAGAGGAGTACTTGCGAAAAATCGCAAGTACTCAACCTTATTTATACTTTATGGTTTCATTTTATTAAGATTTTATTTGAGATGTGTCTGTTTTTGTTCTGTGCTTATT
>JBGVIN010000049.1:0-8018 GCA_045123255.1 Eubacteriales bacterium | reverse complement strand
CGATTCGTGAATCGCCCCTACTGTACAATCAACGCCTCGGCGTTGCATATCATCACGGTTTACCGTGTATATCACCAACCGCAGGTTGTATATCACCAATGCACCGCATTGTATATCATCACGCGAATGTGTGTATATCATCAACCACGGTGCAGAAAAGGGACTATTGCTTAACGCAACAGCCCCTTTTTTATTTATTTTATTTTTGTCTAACCGTAGGCATCATAGCTACGCAATTCGTACCATAACTGCGCTCTTTGCTTATTTTACCTCGTTTGGCTTAACCTTTGAGGCGAGCTGAGCGGGAACCTCCTCGTATCTTACATAGTGGAACGTGAAGTTGCCGCGACCCTGTGTCATTGCGCGAAGTGCAATAACGTAGTCGGTCATTTCGGACTTCGGCACCTCTGCCTCAACAACTGAATACTTTGGACGCTTAGCGTCAGGCTCCATACCCATAACGCGGCCGCGGCGCTTGTTTAAGTCACCCATAACGTCACCAACCATAGATTCTGGAACGCTAACCTTAAGCGTGCCGATAGGTTCAAGAAGTGTAGGTGAAGCATTTACAAGCTCCTTGTATGCCAAGCGAGCCGCAAGCTTAAATGAAAGCTCGTTAGAGTCAACGTCGTGGTATGAGCCGCCTGTTAGGTCAGCAGCTAAATTAACCATCGGGTAGCCGAGAAGCACGCCCTCTGCCATAGCCTCGGAAAGTCCCTTTTCAACAGCAGGGAAGTAGTTCTTTGGAACTTCACCGCCAACAACGCTCGTTGTGAAGGTAAGACCCTCGTTTTCGTCGTTGTGTGAGAACGTAATTTTAACGTGACCGTACTGACCTGCACCGCCCGATTGCTTCTTGTGCTTGCCCTCTACGCTAATTGTTTTCTTAATTGTTTCTCTATATGCAATCTTTGGTTGAACGAGCGAGATATTAACGCCGTATCTGTTCTTTAATTTGCATACAACCGTGTCAAGGTGAACGTCACCTATACCCTTAAGGAGCAATTCGCCTGTTTCAACGAAGTTTTCGTATTTAACGGTTTTGTCCTCGTCCAAAACCTTGGCAATTGCGTTTGCAACCTTGTCCTCGTCCTTGCTGTCGGTCTTTATCGCCATTGTCATATTAGCTTCAGGGAATACTATCTTTGCGTACTCTGTGTCTGATTTTTCACAAAGTGTGTCGCATGTATTTGTGTTTGCAAGCTTTGCAATAACGCCGATATCGCCGCAGGCAAGAGAGTCAACCTCTGTTTGCTTCTTACCGCAGATTGTATAAATCTTTGAGAACTTTTCTTGCGCGCCCGTTGCGTTGTTTTTAAGCACCATATCCTTCTTGAGTTCGCCGTTCATAACCTTGAAGAAGGAGAAGCGGCCAACGAATGGGTCGGAAATTGTCTTGAACACAAATAGCTTACATTCGCCCTCGCGCTCAATTGCTACGTCATCGCCGTTAACGTCGGTTTCAACCTTTTTTGCGGTGTGGCGTGGGAATGACTGTGCAATTGAGGAAAGAATTGAGTAAATACCTCTCATGCTCTCGGACGAGCCGCACCAAACGGGAACTATCGAGCCGTTAATCATACCCTCGTGGAGCGCGTTTGCACATTCCTCCTCGGAAAATCTTTCGCCCTCGAAGAATTTTTCAAGCATTTCCTCGTTCGTCTGAGCGCAAGCCTCCATAAATACCTCTTGGTATTTTTCGGCAATAGCAAGACGGGACGGAGTCATTTCCTCCTCCTGTCTTTCGCCGTTAGGAAGATAGCGGAAGCACTTCATAGTCTTTAAGTCAACCATCATTGTGCCGTTTGGCTCTTTAATAGGAATAAATACAGGGCAGAGCGCGTTACCGAACTCGTCTCTTAATTGATTGAATACCTTATCAAAGTCCGCGTCGGGATCGTCGCATTTGTTTATAAAGAAGGCACGTGGAAGTCCTGCATCGAGTGCGTTGTACCAGCCTATTTCAGTACCAACCTCCATACCTGATTTAGCATCTATATTGATAAGAGCCGCGTCGGCAACTCTTAAAGCACTTGCAACCTCACCTGCAAAGCCAAGGAAGCCGGGACAGTCGATAAGATTTATTTTACATCCCTGCCATTCAAGGTTAACAACGGAAAGACCTATTGATATACCTCTCTTGATTTCCTCCTGGTCGTAGTCTGAAACCGTGTTTCCGTCACAAATTCTGCCAAGACGGTCAGATGCCTTTGCCTTGAAAAGCATTGACTCGATAGTTGAGGTCTTACCGCTTCCGCTGTGACCTATGATACACACGTTTCTGATGTCGTTTGTCGCAAATTTCGCCATTTTGTTTGTTCCTCGATTCGTGAAAATTAAAGGCAGTATTCACTGCCGTTTGTTTTATTGTAGCACAGTTTTTTATCACTTTCAATATTTTTTGTGCAAATTGTTTAGTTTTTTTATTAAAAAAATATAATTTTGTGCAAATCAACCAAAAAACACGGAAAAATTAAGAAAAAAGAGGCTGAAAAAGGTTGTAAGTTTAGCTTATTTGTGTTAAAATGAAATCAAGGAAGCCTAAAAATGCTTCATAATTTATTTATAGGAGAAAAATAATGCCCGAAATTTATACTGTGTCAAGTCTTGAAAAGGTACTGCTGCACAAAAAGCCAAGGGTGGAAAAGCGCGGCACGATGGCAAAAAACGAGGTCTTTTCCTTTCAGGTGACGTACAGATTTAACAGATTTGCAAACGATATTAAAATTGATATAGAAAGCCCCATCAAGAAATTTATTACGTATAGGCAGGTTGAGTACGTTGCTTGCACAACGGTGAATTTGTGGGAGGGTGACGGCTTTTATCTGTCGCCCGTGCCATATGCCTGCCCTGATATTTTGCGCCCCTTAAAAAATGGGGAAGCAAAGGGCAGAGCATGCGAATACAGCACGCTTTGGTTTACAGTAAAGGGTAATTTACCCGTTGGCAAGCACAAAATTAAGGTAACTGTAACCGCACCCTGCACGCCACCTATTTCGACGGAATATACCTTAGAGGTTTTGGATTTTGAATTAAACGAGAGCGAGCTTATCTACACAAACTGGTTTCACTACGACGCTATTGCCAATTATTACGGCGTGAAAATGTTCTCAAAAAAATACAATGAGATAATGGATGAGTATATAAAAACGGCGGTAGCGCACGGAATGAATATGCTCCTTATTCCAATGTTTACCCCACCGCTTGATACGCGCGTGGGTGGAGAGCGCACAACGGCGCAGCTAATTGACGTATACAAGGACGACGGCACGTACCGCTTTTCCTTCGACCGCTTAATTGAGTTTATGAAGCACGTAGAGAAGCTTGGAATTAAGTATTTTGAAATGAGCCACCTCTTTACACAGTGGGGCGCAAAGGCAGCACCAAAGATAATAGCCACGGTAAACGGTAAGAAAAAGCAAATTTTCGGTTGGGATACGGTGTCAACCTCGCCCGAGTATAGCGAATTTTTGTCCTGCTTGCTCCCTGAGCTTCGCGCGCGACTTATAAGTGAAGGCTTGTACTCGCGCTCTCGCTTCCACCTCTCCGACGAGCCGTGGAGTGAAATAATAGAGAGCTACCGCTCAGTGCACGACCTCTTTAAGAAGCATATGCCCGACGCACCCGTAACCGACGCGCTCTCACACTACGAATTTTACAACGAGGGCCTCGTTGACGTCGCGGTTTGCTCGATAAAATCTATAACTCCGTTTCTTGAAAACAACGTTGAAAATCTTTTCGCGTACTATTGCTGTGCGGAAAGCGGAGATATGTACCCCAATAGATATATGGCGTACACCTCACTCAGAAATCGCGTAATAGGAATTATGCTTTATATGAATAAAATCTCGGGATTTTTGCATTGGGGCTACAATTTCTACAACACAACGCTATCTGACGAGAAAATAGACCCGTATCAGATTAACGACGGCGCAGGCGGCTTTCAAAGCGGAGATGCCTTCATTGTTTACCCCGGTAAGGACGGTGCGCTTGACTCAATCCGTCACGAAACGTTTTACGACGGAATTCAGGATATGCGTCTGCTTTATACGCTTGAATGTAAAATCGGGCGCGAGGCGGTTATGAAAATTCTTGAAAAATATGGCTTTGGCGTTGGCTTTAATACGTATCCGCACGACGAAAAATCGCTCCTTGATATGAGGCGCGAGGTTCAAAGAGCCATTATAGGTGCATAAAAATCAGCAAAAAACCCCGACAAGTGTCTGAAATCATAAAAAATTACCACTTTAGTTTAGTTTCAATTTATTTTCCGCGCATAAAATTAAAATGAAAAACGAAAAGGAAGTAGAGTATGAGCTGTTATATTTTTTATAATTCAAGAGCAGGCGGCGGTATTGCCGCAGAAAAGGCGAAGGAATACGCTGACAAAATAGGTCAGAGTGACGCGCTTTACGACGTGACAAAAATTAACTATTCTGAAATTATCACCGACGAAAGAGATATTATAATTTTTGGCGGTGACGGCACACTCAACCGCTTCGTTAACGCAACGGCGGGCTTAAAGCTTCAAAACAGAGTGTTTATCTATCCCTTAGGCACAGGCAACGATTTTATGAACGACTTAGGAGTTACGCCAAGACACGATATAGTTGAGGTTACAAAATACCTAAAGCGCCTGCCAATTTGCGAAATTCAAGGAATTCGTAATTACTTTATCAACGGCGTTGGCTTCGGTATCGACGGCTATTGCTGTCAGGAGGGCGACAGACAAAAAGCACTTGGCAAAAAGAAGGTGAACTATACCGCAATTGCAATTAAGGGTATGTTCGGAAAATTCAAGCCGAGAGATGCAAAAATCACCGTTGACGGCAAGGAATACGATTTTAAGAAGGTTTGGCTTGCGCCCTGTATGTTCGGAAGATACTACGGCGGCGGTATGATTCCAACACCCGACCAAAGCCGTGAAAATGAGGAGGGCACAATCTCCGTTATGGTTTTCCACAGTCTTGGCAAGCTTGGCGCGCTTATGCTTTTCCCCTCAATCTTTAAGGGACAGCACGTAAAAAAGGAAAGCAAGGTTGCCGTTTTGACAGGTAAGGAAATTATAGTTGAATTTGCAGAGCCGTGTGCGGCACAGATAGATGGCGAAACGGTATTGAACGTACGCCGCGCAAGATATCTCGGGGCGCAGGAGTTAGTTGCGCTTGAAAGCAGAGCGAGATAATAATGCACGCTGACGCGTGATGATATACACGTCAAGACGTGATGATATGCACCTGCGGTGATGATATACAATCCTCTGGATTGATGATATGCACGCTGACGCGTGATGACATGAAACCTTCGGTTGATAAAAAACAATGCGGTGAGCAAAACGCTCACCGCATATTTTTTGTTTGGTTAAATTGTCTTTAGAATTTCGTCAAGGTTACGTTTGCCGTAAACGACGCGAAGAATTGAGATGATTTTTTCATCAAAGTGTACCTTGTAGTAAATAATATAGTTGTCTACTAACATTTTGAAAATAGAGTTATCATCTAAAAATTCATTGCTTACACGTTCGCACGATAGTGGAAATGACCGCACAAGGTCGATTTTTTCAAATACTCTTTTGCCGAAATTTTGAGCGGCAATAGGATTTGATAAGTCAACCGATATGTATCTCAGAATATCGTCTAAATCCTTAGCGGCTTTTTCGGTGAACCGATACGAATAACTATATTCCATACTTTTCAGTCATCCTTGCCTTTATTTCGTCACCGTCGATGGTTTTGTTGATTTCGAGGTCTAAAAGTCCTTCTTTAACAAGCTTAGCCTCGTATATTTTAGACATTGTTTTTTCGTAATACTCAATATCCATAACGACAAGCTTGCCGTATCCGTTTTTGGTAACGAACACAGGTCCGCCTGCTTCCGCGCAACGGCGTTCTATTTCAACGGTGTTTTTAAGATCACGCATAGGAATAATGGTCATAATGTAACCCCTCCAAAAATAATATAGGCTTCTGTACCTAAATTATACACTAAATTTAGCCACGAGTCAATATCTTTTTGAATTTTAGATTTTTCTTATTTGATTTTCTTTCTTATCACAAACCAAATGAGGGAGAACGCACCGCCGCCGAAGAGAACGAGTGTTCCAAGCACGGTTGCAATTATTGCGCCTGCGCCGATTGGCTTTTTCGGGGTCTTGATTTCGCCGCCGTCCTTGCCGCAGCCGATGCACACGCCGTTTGTTGCGTACAGGTGATTGGTTTCTCGCTCCGCACCGCAATCGTTGCACACCTCGTCGCATACGCTATCGTACGTATGGTATGAGGATTTTAACACCTCACCGCAGCACGCTCTTTTTATCTCGTGCTTGTCACCGCTTGGCAATATAACGGTTTCGTTGCTTTCGTGGTTTTTGGGGTTGAGCGTGCCGTATTCTTTTTGGCAAAGCTCGCATACAGCCAAGGCAGTGCAGGTTGCTTTACCGCCAACGTGCAAGCTTGGATTTGTTTCGCCGTATTCGCCGTCGCAAAGCGTGCAAATGGCAAGGGTGGAGCAATTTGCTTTTCCGCCCGAGTGCGATTCGCTTCCTACCTCATAGCGACAAACTCCGCAAAGCACCAAATGAACGTTATTTTCCTCTGCCTCGTAAACGAAGCTGCCGTGAATTTCTCTATTGAACGTAAGGTCGCACGATTCACAGTATAGGTAGTGCGTTTTTTCGTCCTTCATTACCGTCGCGCCCACGTGGTGCACAGTTACGTATTCGCTATATTCATCGCCCTCGATAGTTATGGGGTTTCCCTCTCCGTCGTGGAAGGAAATTTCGCACTCTGTATCCTTTGGCAATAAATCGCTTAAAGTAAATCCGTCAAATTCAATGGGCAAGGTTATGCCATTTTCATAAATACCGCCGTTTAAGGTTATTTCAAACTCATTTGGTGAGTATGCGTAAACACAAAGCGGAAATTCATCCTTAAAGACGCCACCGTTTACGGTAATTTTCGAGTGGTTGTAAATTGAAATTCCATCCTTAAATACGCCGCTGTTTACCGTCAGCTCGGCAACTGAGCCATCGCCTGAAACGGTCAACGAGCCGCTTATAAATACCCCATCAACGGTAAGCTTGCCGTTGGAGATAATAATGCTGGGTTCATCTTCAATTCTTGAAATTTTACCCATTTTGCCGCTTGTGTCCGTCAAAGCAAGAGAGGAGGCGTTGTCTACGTGTATTAAATAATCAAGCAAGAGTGTATAGCCGTTTAGGTCTATTTCAAGATCCTTGCCTCTTAGTATAATGCTGCTTATAATCTCGGCGTCGCTATAAAGCTTGATTTTTGCGCTTTCGTTTGGAATATTGTTAATTACCTCTTCAATAGATGAGTAGTAGTGTGTGCTTTCACCGAAGGAAAGGGAAACGCCAAGCTTAGTGCCGCATACTTGGCAAAGTGCGTTATCGCCCATTACGTGCAATTCTGCGGACGCATCTTGTGCAGGCTTGCCGCAGGCGCAGCTCATAATGTGCTGATATCCCACGCTTGAATAAATTACGTTTTCAAAATCATGCTCGTGGCTTTGGCAGAGAACGGGCGTTTTAATAAAGATTGAATTGGTGTTTACAAGCGCTCCGTCCTCGCCGTATAGCGCGTAGCCGTCCTTTAATAAATGGTAAAAATAAATTTCCTTGTCCGTGTTGTTTACAATTTCCATTGCGCCAAACGAGCCGCCGCTAATTTCAACCGAATTATCGTTTTCACTGTCGCGGAAGCCTATTTCGAGCTTGCCCGTGCTTATATCGTTGAGAAAAACGCTGCTGCCGTCTTGACTTGACACGATAAGAATCTCGTGCTTGGTTGAGTTAATAATCAAATCGCCGCCCATAGCGCTTGCCTGCATTATACCGCTAATATCGTTTATTTCAATAGTGCCGCCGTATGCAACAATTCCGAATTCCTGCATCAGCACTCCCGTTTTTTCCTCGCTCGTGTCTATTACTCGCAAGGTCGCCGTGTATTCGTGAAAGCCGATATAAAGCGTGGTGCGCGTAACCGTATTGCCGTTAAAAT
>JBGVIN010000048.1:0-7078 GCA_045123255.1 Eubacteriales bacterium | reverse complement strand
TCTTAATTTCGCTCGGATGTCAAATTCTGCAAAAAAGCGGACGTGACGAGCAAGCAACTCTGCTTTCAATTGCAGGGATCATTATTGTAATGGTGCTTATAATATCGGAGCTTGACACGCTTCTTTCGCTTCTTACAAGAGTGTTTAATTTCTGATGAACGAATTAAAAATGTGCGGACTTGTATTGTGCGCGCTCATAGTTTGCATAGTTTTCAAAAATCTTAAAAGCGAATTTTCTCTCCTAATCCGAATTGCAATAACCGTCATCGTTTCTATAATATCGCTTGCTTTAATTGAGCCTTTATTCTCTTTTATAGATGAAATATCAAAAAGCACCGCGGTCTACGGCTATTTACCAACTCTTGTCAAAGCACTTGGAATAGCTCTTGCTGTCCAAATCACCTCAGATATTTGTAAGGATGCAGGCGAGGGCGCACTAAGTGAGCGAATAGAGCTTTTCGGCAAGGCGGAAATCCTTTTGCTTTCAATTCCACTGATTAAAAATCTCTTTAAGCTTTGCGAGGCGATAATTATTTAATATGAAAAGATTATTATTTCTAATATTTACGCTTTTACTTCTCTTTTCACCTCTTTTGGCTTATGCAGATGAAATTAACGAAGATATCAGCGGCGAATTAAAGGACGAGCTATCAAGCTTTCAAGCCACATTACCGCCCTATGTCCTTGAATATCTGCCGAATGATTTATTAAACGGTGACGTATCCTTGGAGGGAGTGGAATATTTAGACGAAAAGAAAATTTTCGATTACGTGCTTGACTACTTATTTTTAGGACTTGACGACGTCATTAAATCATTTGCCTCGGTAATGATTTTAATAATAATTTCTTCAATATTTCATATGATGTCGCACTCATTTGAAAACGAAGGTGTCAAGCTCACATTTACCATGTTATCGTCGTCAGTCATTGGCGTTAGCATTTTTGGAATTGTATTTCATATAGGTGACTACGTCACTACATATCTTAACACGCTTTGCGAGTCTATGAACGCATTCGTGCCAATTATGACCACTATTGAAATCATGAGCGGAAAGGTTTCAAGTGCGGCTATATTGAATACCTCTATGATGCTTTTTATAGCAGTTATAAATTCCTGCCTTGTCAAGCTTATGCTACCGCTTGTCAAGCTTACTATGCTCTTCGGGTGCATAAAAGCAATGGGTGGCTACGAGTTTGGCGGAATTTCCAAAGCCGCGCGCACCGCGTTTACCTCAGTAACAGTATTTATTATGTCAATTTTTACATTTGTTTTTTCACTAAAAAACGTTTTGGCACAAGGCGCGGACACAGTATCAATCAAAACCGCCAGATTTGCAATAAGTAGCTTCGTGCCACTCGTCGGTGCATCTATAAACGACTCCCTAAGAACAATTACGTCAAGTATAGGGATAATAAAAAGCTCCACAGGAGTTTTAGGAATATTCATAATTTTCCTTATGGTATTACCTATAATTATATATCTTGTATTAAATAAAATTTCCTTTGGACTTCTTGCTTCAATTGCAAAATCCCTGTTAAACGATAAGGAAAGCGGTATTTTAGATGAGGCAAACTCACTTTGTACTTATTTTCTAACGCTCGTTTGTAGCTCGTCTGTTTTATTTATAATAGCAATAACGGTTTTTATTAAAGGAAGTGTCAAGGTGGGGATATGAAGGGATTTAGCTTTACAATACTTACAGCTTCCTTAGTCGGCGGAATAATAAATTCACTCGTCTCTAAAAACAGTAAGTTAAAAAAATACGTCTTATTTATTGTAACCCTCGTTTGTACGCTATCAATAATATCACCAATAAGCACCGTGCTTGCAAACGTAAGTGATTTCAAGAAAAGCGTTCAAGACTTTTTTGAAAGCACTATAATTCAAAATAAGATAAATTTATCAAACGAAATAATTATAAAAGAAAGTAAGGAACGAATTGAAAGCGGTATTAAGGATTTGGTAATTCAAAAATATAAATTCGACGAAAGCGAGGTATCAGTTGAGATAATTCTTGACAAAAAGCAGATAGACAATATTAAAATTGAAAAAATTTACGTATATATTAGTGGCAAAGCGTCTTGGAGTAATGCTGATGAGATAAAAAAATATCTTGAAAATACCGTTGGCAGCGAATTCATAGTAAAACGGAGGTAAAATGATTAAAAAGCACAAAAACAAAATTATTGTTATAGGACTTTTAATATTAGGAATTCTCCTTATTCTTTTCGGTACAGTAAAAAATAAAACGTCCAAAAAAACCGCAAACGAGCTTTCTTGCGAGGAATACACAAAAATGCTTGAAGAAAAAATCGAAAAATTCCTTTTAAGCGTTGACGGCATTCATAACGTAAATGTGATAATAACGCTTGATAGCTCAAGTGAGCAGGTTTTCCAAAGCGGCAGCTCCTCTCTTTCACTTATAACGAGCACAAAGGAGCAAGACAATAAAGATGCAAGGCTTGAAATTTACCCTTACGTACGCGGCGTGGCAATCGCCTGCACCAACGGCGATAACGATTTTATAAAAAACAAAATAACGCGTTTAGTTTCCGCCTATCTCGGAATTGCCACAAACAGAATTGAAATAGTTAGCTACGGTTAGTCATAATTTTCTATGTTTCAAAATATAAATTTAATGTAATTAAAAATAGGAGATTTAATTTATGAACACAGAGTCAAAATTCAACAAATTCAAATCATTTTTCAAAAAGGTCGGCAAGCGTAATTTGATTATAATCGGTGCTGTTCTGCTAATTGGCGTTGCGGTGTCTGTTAACTACGTCTTATACAGAAACGGCGTATATGACCGCGACACAGACGTTGATATGGATATCGGCGACACTAATCTAAACGATATTTTAGATAACGACCCGAATGCACAAAACTATTTCTCACAGACTGCTCTTTCCCGTCAGCAAGCAAGAGATGAGGCACTTGAGGTATTGCAAACAGTTGCTAAAAGCGAAAACGCACTCCCTGAGTCAGTTCAAGCCGCGCTTGACGATATAGCGCAAATTGCAAAGGACATCGAAAACGAATCAAACATTGAAACGCTTATCGAAGCTAAGGGCTTTGAGGAATGTATTGCCGTAATTTCAGACGGCAAAGCAACGGTAATAGTGCAAACTGACGGCTTGCTTGCAAGCGAGGTTGCTCAAATAAACGAAATTGTTTACGAGCAAAGCGGTATTTTGCCAACAGAGCTAAAGATTATTGAAAAAAATTAACCTTTAATTCCTATCTCGCTTGACAAATTCTCATTTTTATTGTATTATATACATATTGAGATTGAAAGGCGGTATCGAAATGGAGTTAAACAAGAATCAATACGTTCTCTATAAAGGACTTCCTCTTGTAAGAGACGGCGACGTTCTTTGCTATGGCGACCTTAACGAAAAATATATATTAACGCTTAATATTTTGGCAAAGGATGCAAGTGAAAATCCAAATATGATTATGGTTCAAATCTGCCATACCAACGACAGAAACAAGATTGTTAAGGGTAAGCAAGCATTCAAAAAGGATCTTTTTGAAGCGCTCGACCTTGGCGGAATTTGGCTTGAGCAGACAATAAAAGAGGACAAATAATAAAAAAGACTGCTTCAAAATAAGCAGTCTTTTTTATGTATTTTCAAGAATTTTGAAAAGATAATTCTTCAAATTAGCCTTCTCGCTTTCACTAAGCGATGCAAGCATCTCATTTTCTATCCTTTCAACAGCTCTCTCGATTTCCTTCATCAAATCGTATCCGTTTGGCGTAAGAAATACGTTGATTTTTCTTAAATCGTTTTCCGACGGACGTCTTAGAACGTAACCGCATTTTTCCATTTCAAGGAGTGCAACGCTAACCGTTGAGCCCTTCAGATGGACTTGTCTTGCAAGCTCGTTTTGATTTATACCGTTTTTTATTGACAAAATTTTCAAAATTGAGCGCACTGCCCTTTGATTTAGAATTTTATTGTTATTTATTTCCTTTGCAATATGCTCCTCGTATTCACTGTTAACCCAGCGAATAAGCGCAAGCGGCGAAATATCAAAAAACTCCGTAACGTTGATTTTATTTTCCATACAAGCTCCAAAAATCGTTAGTTTCCTAATCATTATATCATAATATTTCTAATTTTTCAATCAAAAAATTTATTTTGGCATTTTATTTCACACTCATATAATTTTGTTATTCATATTTAGTAAAAAGCTACGCAAATTAATATTGTACAAATATGAAAGGAACTTAAAAATGCAAAATAAAATCAGATTAAAAACGGTTTTCGTCGTTTTTCTAACATTTTTATTATTTGTACCTACCTTTTCAATTTTATCATATGCACAAGAAAAAAGCGTAAACGAAATCGAGCTTATAGCGGGTGGAATGCCATTTGGAATTAAAATCTCTTCTCCCGGTGTCACGGTTGTAAAGTTCACATCGACAAAAGGAAAAAATGCATCAAGCGCGTATCTCAGCGGAGTTCGCGAGGGCGACGTGATAACTCATATAAACGGCATAAGAGTAACAAATATCGAGGGATTTATCAAGGAAATTGACAAGGCAGGGGCAAATAATCTTATATTTTCGGTTCTTAGAAACGGCAAGGAAATGAGCTTTACCGTCAAGCCAAAATATAGCAAGGACGACGGACGGTATAAAACAGGAATATATATCAAGGATTCCGTATCGGGCATTGGCACAGTTACGTTTGTTGACCCCGAAACGAGCACCTTTGGCGGCTTAGGTCACGCAATCTGCGATTCAACAAGTGGGAAGCCTGCCGAGTTTACACAGGGTGCTGTAATGGATGTAAAAATCAACGGTGTTATAAAAGGAGAGGTCGGTAAGCCGGGCGAATTAAAGGGCGGATTTTCAACCAAAAGAACGGGAAAGCTGCTAAAAAACTGTAACGCAGGCGTGTTTGGCGTCTTATCAGAGGATACAAGCTATAAAACGTGCGAAAAATTAAAAATCTGTCCAAAGGAAGAAATAAAAGAGGGTGAAGCGTATATAAAATGTACGTTAAACGGCGAAGGCATCGGCACCTATAAGGTGAAAATTTACGACGTTGACAAAACAAATTCAGGAGTCAAAAATTTCAAAATCAAGGTGACTGACAAAAAGCTGCTTGACCTCTCAGGCGGTATAGTTCAAGGCATGTCGGGCTCTCCCGTTATTCAAGACGGCAAGCTTGTCGGCGCGGTAACTCACGTTTTAATAAACGACCCAACCACAGGCTACGGAATTTTCATTGAAAATATGCTAAAACAAATATAAAAAGAAGGCTGAAAATAGCCTTCTTTTTATTTACAAGGATGTCACGTTGTGCTATAATATAAAAAAAGCTTTGTGAGGTTATTTATGAGAAAAGTTGAGAATTTTTCGCGCGGAATGGGCATCGGCGGTTGGCTTACCAACTATAAGCGCTTTAACGTCTTGCCCGAAAATATGCGCCTTGATATTACTATTGGTGACTTGGAGCATTTTCGCACCTATATAACGGAAAACGATATAAAATACATTGCGTCTCTCGGTATGGACCACGTGCGCCTCGGCTTTGACCAAATCGTGCTTGAGGGCGCGCCGTACGTTTACCGTGAGGAAATCATCTCCATTCTTCATTCCTTCGTTTCTTGGTGCGAAAAGTACAATTTACGCCCTATTTTCAATTTGCATAAGGCAATCGGTAACTATTGCGATATTAAAGAGGACGTTTCTCTGCTCGACTCCCCCGAGCTTCAAGAACGCTTCGTTGCGCTTTGGCTCATGCTTGAAAAGGAATTTTCCAAAAACAATGATATTATGTTTGAGCTGTTAAACGAGGTGCGCGACGTGCCAACTGAGCCGTGGATCGCTCTTGCCGACAAAACGGTTAAAGCAATTCGCTCTCTTAATTCCGAGCGTTATATTATAATCGGTGGCGCGTGGTGGAATCATCCAAACGAGCTAAATAAGCTCAAAATTTACGATGACAATTACATAATTTACACGTTCCATAACTACGACCCTGCCGAATTTACACATCAGCGCAGCGTTTTGCACTATAAGCATTTATATTACAACCGCGTTCTCGAATGGCCAACGAATGATGTGGATAAATACCGCGAATTTCACAAAATTATATACAATAACGATAACGCATACGAGGGCTACGAAAGGCTCGATATCGAATTTTTAAGAAACGTTGTATTCGCGCCCGTACGCACATTTATCAAAAATAACCCCGACAAAATCGTCTGGTGCGGCGAATTTGGCACAATCCGCCACGCAGATATAAAATCGCGCGAAAGCTATATGCGTGATATGATCACATTGCTTAACGAATACGATATTCCGTACTCCGTTTGGAATTACCTTAGCACGCCGAACGACGGCAACCGCTTTAGCTTGGTCGATGATGATACAAGAAAAATTTTAAGCCAAGAGCTTGCCGAAATCATCAAGGGCAACGTATAAATATATGTCCTTCGGACACGACGAAAAACAATTCAGTGCATTGATGATATGCAACGCCAAGGCGTTGATTAAACCGTAGGGGCGATTCACGAATCGCCCGCTAACAAAAAAACGCACCAATAAAACAGGTACCATCCCCCACGAACTGCCAACGTAAATGCTACACTATCGTCATCCTGAGCTTACAGAGGATCTTTTCTTTATACAACAAAACAGCCCCCGAGCGAAAGCTCGGGGGCTTATGTCATTTAACCTTGGTTGTAGTTAAAATGCGACCCATGGTCGCCCAACCCGAATGGGTTGGGATTTTGGGAAATTACTCTTCTCTGGGCTCTTCGCCAAGATCAGGGTTACTAGCATCGAATCCAGAGTTGCCAGACATAATGATGTCTTCAACCTCAAGAGCGTTCATTTCCATTACTGGAGCTGTGTACTTCATCGCATTTTACTCCTTTCTTTATATTCAAAAGCTTTAACCTTTGTTATTAAGATTAATTATTGTAGAAGTGGTTGTATGTTGTATTACCGTATACGTAGAGTGCCTTCATAAGATTACCAAGTACTGTACCTTCATTCTTTGAAAGGTTGTTGTACAAGAATCCGTTGATTGAATATGCTACGCTGTCGGATTC
>JBGVIN010000047.1:0-20549 GCA_045123255.1 Eubacteriales bacterium | reverse complement strand
ATATTAAAAAGAAGAGATGCGAGTTTCTTCTTTTTTAATCGGAAGCATAGCTCAGTTGGGAGAGCATCTGCCTTACAAGCAGAGGGTCATAGGTTCGAGCCCTATTGTTTCCACCAAGCGAACACCCCGGTGTTCGCTTTTATATGGCCTGGTAGTTCAGTTGGTTAGAACGCTAGCCTGTCACGCTAGAGGTCCGGGGTTCGAGTCCCCGTCAGGTCGCCAATATATGTTTTCTATGCCTCTGTAGCTCAGTTGGTAGAGCAGGGGACTGAAAATCCCCGTGTCGTTGGTTCGATTCCGACCGGAGGCACCATATGCGGATTTAGCTCATTTGGTAGAGCGCAACCTTGCCAAGGTTGAGGTGGCGGGTTCGAGCCCCGTAATCCGCTCCAGTTAAAGCAACATCCTCAATCGGATGTTGCTTTTTAACAAAAAAAGCAAGAAAGCATATAATAATAGTGTGGTGACGTAGCCAAGTGGTAAGGCCCCGGTCTGCAACACCGTTATCCATCGGTTCAAATCCGATCGTCACCTCCAAAAAATAAAGCAACTCGTTAGGGTTGCTTTATTTTTTTATCCATTGCGAAAGCGATGGTATATCATCACGACTTGTCGTGTATAACATCGCCGAAGGCGTATATCATCAACCATAGGTTGTATTTTCTTTCGCAATGATGATATGCAAAGCGATGCTTTGATGATATGCAAGACGTTGTCTTGATGATATACAACGGCTAAGCCGTTGATTTTTTCAACTAAGTATGATATAATGCTCTTGAAAGGGAGTGGTTTTGTGGATAAAAATTATTTGCTTATCTATTCTTAACAGCTTGCTACCGACATAGAGTTAATTTGTCAAAAAATAAAAGCTTCATCTAATACTATTTTTCAAATTAGAAAAAGCTCAAGCAGTGTTTATGCGAACATTCGCGAAGCAAATTATGGACAGAGCAAAGCTGATATGCTTTCGAAATTTGAGATTTCTCTCAAAGAATGTAGCGAAACAGAGGGGTGGCTACAGTTATTGCATAATACCAATAATATAGATGAGATAACATACAAAAAATATAGAAATCTTTGCGGCAGAATCAGGCGTATGCTAATCTCAAGCTGTAAAACACTCAAGGAAAAATTAAAATAAATATTTATAATTTTGTCGAAGCTTTTCGCCACAAAGAAGGAAGAGTGCCGAGGCAATCGCTTGGATTGACGAAGGTAATCGACCATTCGACTGGTGCGGAAGTCACCTTGGCGCACTCCGTCGGGAAACTTTTCTTTTATCGGGCACATTGATGTTAAAGATGTTTTTTCAATGCTTTTTCTTCTTGATTTGTTTTTATGTGTGTGGTAAAATAAAGATACAGAAAAAAGGAAAGGCATACGGCTATGAAATACCAAAATCCAATTATAAAGGGATTTAATCCCGACCCGAGCATTTGTCGCGTGGGGGAGGACTTCTATCTTGTCACCTCAACGTTTGAATTTTTCCCCGGAGTTCCTATCTATCACAGCAAAAATCTTGTGAATTGGGAGCTTATCGGGCATTGTCTTACACGTGATACACAGCTTCCGCTTCAGGGCGCGGTGGTGTCAAAGGGCATTTACGCACCGACTATCAGATACCACGACGGCACGTTTTTTATGACCACCACTAACGTTTCGATAGGCGGTCACTTTATCGTGCATACGAAGGATATACGCGGTGAATGGAGCGAGCCAGCGTACGTAGACCAATGCGGAATTGACCCATCACTGTTTTGGGATGACGACGGAAAATGCTATTTCGTTTCTAACGGACTTGACGAAAATAACAAAATAGGCATTTATCTTTGCGAGGTCAACCCATTCACGGGCGAAAAATATACCGAAACCACGCTAATTTCAAACGGATGCGGCGGCAGATACCCCGAAGCTCCGCATATATATAAGGAAAACGGATACTATTACCTTATGCTTGCAGAGGGCGGCACAGAATACGGTCATATGGAAACGATGCAACGCTCAAAAAGCATTTACGGACCGTTTGAAAAATGCCCACACAACCCCATCCTTTCGCACAGAGATGCCCCCGGTCCTATTCAAGCAACGGGACACGCGGATATAATTGAGGACCAAAACGGAAATTGGTGGCTTGTTTGCTTGGCGATAAGACCCTTTGAAGGCACACACCTTCACAACCTCGGCAGAGAAACGTTTTTAGCTCCCGTTAAATGGGAAAACGGATGGCCTATCGTTGGAAACAACGGTTTAATAGATTTTGAAATGGACGGACCGTTGCCCGCACCATATTATGCACCTACCTCACTTGATTTTGAGGACAAGTTTGACGGAAGCGAGCTCGATTTAAGATGGACGTTTGTGCGCAATCCAAAACGCGAAAACTATCGCTTGGAAGGCTCACACCTGACTTTGGTTGGTGGTGAGGACGACTTATCATGCGAGGGCGGAAATCCAAGTGCAATTTTGGTGCGTCAAGGCGAGTTTGATATGGAAATGACCGCGCAGCTTGAGGGCAAGGTTGAAAACGGCGCGCGCGTTGGAATTACCGCATTCTATAACAGCTTTTTCCATTACGATATTTTTGTAACCAAGGATGAGGACGGACACAAAATTTGCTTGCGTAAGCGCGTTTGTGATATCGACGTTGTAGTTGCTTCGCAAAAAATAGAGTATAACGGCAAAATCAATTTGAAAGTAAAGAGCGATAGAAGCGACTACACCTTCCTTTACGAAAATGACGGCGAATTTTGTGAGCTTGGACGCGGCAAAACCGCACTTCTAACCACCGAGGTCACAAGCCCGATGAGCTTTACAGGCACGTTCTTCGGCGTTTTCGCGGGAAATGGCGAAATAAGCGTTTCAAGCGTTACTCTCAAAGAGATAAAATAACAAAAGCACCCTCGGGTGCTTTTTCTCTTTACATTCGTCCGCTAGTGTGATATAATTTCTACATATTTATATATAATGAAAATTTTAGGAGAGAATTATGGCAATAGAAAGAGTCAGAGCTTATTTTTCGGAGCTTGGAATTGAAAATAGAATAAAGGAGTTTGACGTATCGAGTGCGACGGTGGAGTTAGCGGCACAGGCGCTCGGCTGTGAGGGAAAGAGAATTGCAAAGAGCCTTTCGTTTATGGTGGACGGGCGAGCTATCTTGGTTGTTTGCGCGGGCGACGGCAAGGTGGACAACGCAAAATTCAAGGCTGAGTTTGCAACAAAGGCAAAAATGCTCACCCCCGACGAGGCGGTTTCGCTTGTCGGTCACGCGGTTGGCGGCGTTTGTCCGTTTGCTATAAACGATGGCGTGGCGGTTTATCTTGACGAGTCGCTAAAACGCTTTGAAACCGTTTTTCCTGCGTGCGGTAGCTCAAACAGCGCAATAGAATTAACTATTGAGGAGCTTGAAAAATACTCAAATTACACCGCGTGGGTAGACGTTTGCAAGGCGTGGCAAGAGTGAATTATGCAATGCGGTGCATTGATGATATACACGCAAATGCGTGATGATATACAATGCGATGCATTGATGATATACACGCCAATGCGTGATGATATGCAATTCCGTTGGAATTGATGATATACAACGCTATGCGTTGATTATACCGTAGGGGCAACCATTGGTTGTCCGCCTTCGTTATTCTGAGCGAAGCCGAAGGATCTAAAACACCCGTAGGGGAGGGGTTCTCCCTCCCGCCAATGATAGGAACGCACCGAATGAAACGGGATGTCGAGGGCGCCATCCCCTACAAGGGGATACGAAACCCTTGGTTGATGATATACACACATTCGTGTGGTGATATACACGGTAAACCGTGATGATATGCAACGCCAAGGCGTTGATTAAATTAGCGCTCGAATGGGCGCTTTTTTATTTTTTTGCGTCAAGAAAAAATGTGAATTTTCACTTTGATGGGCTGAAAAAATCGTGATGTTTTTCACTTTAGCGTGCTAAAATAAATTCGCAATGCTTTTGCTTTAGCGTGCTAAAATAAACATCGTGTATTTTTATATGTTCGTTTTTTGTAGTTTGTACACGAAATAGCAACACTTGTGCGAATAGTTTACACATTTTTCAAAAATATTTTCAAAAACCTATTGACATTTATAAAAGAAAGTTATATGATAAGAATAATATTTTTATTTTTGGAGGAAACTTAAAATGAAACTCAGAAGAGTACTTGCGATTGTTATGACAATTGCACTTTCTTTCGGTATGGTAGCTGTTCTCGCTTCATGCGGCGGCAACACAGAGGTTAACTATGCTGAAAACAACACAACAATTAAGGTTGGTATGTCCGGCCCACTCACAGGTGGCGCTGCTATGTACGGTATCGCTGTTAAGAATTCCGCAGAGCTCGCTATTGCTGAAATCAATGCGGCAGGCGGCGTAAACGGCGTTATGCTCGAGCTCGTTGCAGCAGACGACAAGCACGATGCTACACTCGTTTCAACAACCTATTCAACACTTTACGAGGGCGGCTGTCAGCTCTTCCTCGGCACAGTAACAACAAAGCCGGGTATCCAATTTAAGGATTACGCAACAGAGGACGGCATTTTCTACTTAACTCCTTCCGCATCAGGCGATGATATCCCAACAGCTGACGGCGGCTTCCAAATGTGCTTCACAGACTCCAACCAAGGTACAGCTTCTGCTAAGCTCTTTAACGAGGACTACGCAGGCAAGAAGGTTGGTATCTTCTACAAGGCAGACGACGACTATTCAGTTGGTATCAAGAACAACTTCGTTGCTAACCTTGACGCTTCATTCGGCAAGGTAGAAGAGGCTTCATTCACAGGCGATGCTTCAATGTTCGACACACAAATCTCAATGCTTAAGGATTGCGACGTAATCTTTATGCCTATCTACTACACACCTGCTTCACAATTTATGAAGCAAGGCGCAAATATCGTTAAGGCAGACGCTGTTTACTTCGGTTGCGACGGCTTCGACGGTATCGACGCAGTTGACGGCTTTGCAATTGACACAATCTCACAAGAGGTTTCATACCTTTCACACTTCGATTCAACAGCAAAAGAGGGCCCTGCGGCTGATTATATCAACGCATACAAGGCAAAATATCCTGACGCACCACTTAACCAATTCGGTGCAGCAGCTTATGACTGCGTATATGCAATGGTAGCAGCACTTGAGGGCGAGGACATCTCAGCTACAATGTCTGCTCAGGACTATGCAGAAATCCTTCTTGGCAAGTTTGCAAACGGCTTTGTATTCAATGGCGTAACAGGTAAGTGCGAGGGCGAAAACAAGTCCACAATTACTTGGAATGCAGACGGAACAGTTGATAAGGAAGCTGTTAAGTACGTAGTAAAGCAAGCTCAGTAATCGGCTGATTTTAGCTTATAATTATTTGCCGACGCTTTTTCGCGTCGGCAAATTGTCTTAAATAAAAGGCATCTATTCTTGTAAATTAAAGTCGCTTTTTTTGTCAAAAAACAGACACAGGGTGGCTATTTCATAAGAAATTAAGGAAAAAACAATGGATTTATTAACTATCATTATCAACGGTCTTAGCATAGGCGGCATATACGCAATGATTGCCCTTGGCTATACTATGGTTTACGGTATTGCCAAGATGCTTAACTTTGCCCACGGCGATATTATCATGGTTGGCGCGTACACGGTTGTGCTTTTGTTTGCCACAAGTCCGACGGTTGGCGTTATTGCCTCGCTTGTAATTTGCGTGCTTGTCGGAATACTTGTCGAAAAGGCGGCGTACAGACCACTTCGCGGTGCATCTCCCTTGGCGGTTCTCATCACCGCTATCGGCGTAAGTAAGCTGCTTCAATCGGCGGCGCAAATCTTTATCGGCTCCGAGCCTAAGGGACTTACCCTCAACCTTGGAGAAATAAGACTTGGAAGCGTGCATCTTAGCGTTTTAACGCTTCTGACAATTTTTATTTCAGTTGCCGTTATGGTGGGACTTACACTCTTTGTAAAATACGCAAAAATGGGACGCGCAATGGTTGCCGTTTCAGAGGACAGAGGCGCGGCTCAGCTTATGGGTATTAACGTAAACTCGGTTATTACCGTTACGTTTATCATCGGCTCAGCTCTTGCAGCACTTGCAGGCGTGTTCTTGCTCTTCAAGTCACAGTCTGTTGACTCAACCTTTGGCGCAATGCCGGGTATCAAGGCGTTTGCGGCTGCCGTTATCGGCGGTATCGGCTCAATCCCAGGCGCTATGGTTGGCGGTATCGTGCTTGGATTTATCGAGGCTATCTTTGCCGCAACACCTCTGCGCGACTACGTTGACGCTATCGAATTTGCAATTCTTATTATCGTTCTTCTCGTTAAGCCTACGGGTATTCTCGGTAAGAAGAGAAGGGAGAAGGTATAATGAAAAAGAAAGTAACGTTCGGCGCATTTGCGCGCAAGGGCTACGAGCTTACTCATAAGTTCTCAAAAAATTACCTCAACTATACGGTGATTTTGGCGGTTATGCTCGTGTTTACGATCTTCGCCCTTACCACTCCTATGAAGGATTCAACCGCGCTCCTTTTCCAAAAGATTACGGTTGCCGTTGTCTTGGCGGTTTCACTCAACTTCGTTGTCGGCTTCCTTGGTGAGCTTTCCCTCGGTCACGCGGGCTTTATGGCTGTCGGCGCGTTCCTCGGCGGCAAGCTTTCAATGATGCTCATCGAAGCGTTTAACCTTGAAAACACAAACATTTTAGTTTTGATTTTGGCACTTGTGCTTGGCGCAGCTTGCGCGGCTGTCTGCGGTGTAGTTGTCGGCTTTGCGGCACTTCGCTTACGCGGTGACTACCTTGCAATTGTTACTCTTGCCTTTGGCGAGATTGTAAGAGTTATCTTTATTAACTCCTCGTACGATAACGCGATAAGCAAAATAAACGCAACGAAGCTTCCCGAATTTGTAAAGAGCTTCCTTGCCAAAATCTTGGAAATTCTCGATTTCGGTGGCGCGCTCGGTCTTCAAAGCCCGTCCTTCCCGAAAAAGAAAATGTATATTCTTGTAATTATCGGCTTTTTACTTATTTTGTTTACGCTTTTTGTAATTCAAAATATCTTAAAGAGCAAAACGGGCAGAGCAATAACCGCTATTCGTGATAACGAAATTGCGGCAAAGGCAATGGGCATTGACGTAACGAAGCATAAGCTTATGGTTTTCGTTATCTCCGCGGCTTTTGCAGGTATGGCAGGCGTGCTTTTCAGCTACGCAAACAAGCCTGTCAGCGCTTCGTCCTTTGGCTATAACTACTCAATTGAAATTCTTATTATGGTAGTGCTTGGCGGTATGGGTAGCATAAACGGTTCAATAATTTCCGCATCACTTATCACGATCTTGAACGAGTTTTTAAGCAAAAAGCTCACAGGCGACAACGCAATTTACAAGGACCTTTTCTACGCGGTAATTCTTATTCTCGTTATTATTTACAATAACGCACCCGCACTTAAGAGATTCCGTGAAAGAGTTAACCTGAAAACACTCTTCGGCAAGCTTATTGACAAAATCTTCAAGCACAAGAAGCAATCCTTAACAAGCGCATCAAGCGATGCCGCAAGATGGGACGTTGTGCCGACTAAGATTGAAATGAACGAGGTTTTATCTACTGATGTTGTAATTGACTACGTTGGCGAAAATAAAGCCGATGTAGACGAGAGAGGGGGCAATGAATAATGGCAAAGAAAATTAAAGCACCAAAGCCGTTGCCTCACAAAAGAGAGAATATTGAAAGCGATTACGTTTTGGAAACGAGAAATCTCGGCATTACCTTCGGTGGCTTGAAGGCGGCACAAGACGTTAACTTGAAGATTAAGAAAAATCAGGTTTACGGTCTTATCGGCCCAAACGGCGCAGGCAAGACTACGGTTTTCAATCTCTTAACAGGCGTTTATCAGCCAACAACGGGCTCGTTTTACCTGAACGGTGAGGACTTAACGGGTCTGAGCCAAGAAAAAATCAACCGTAAGGGCTTTGCCAGAACCTTCCAAAACATCCGTCTTTTCAACAATATGACGGTTATTCGTAACGTTATGGTAGGTCTTTCCAATCAGCCCGAATATAAATGCACGCTTTTTGAATCAATCTTCCGCTTGCCCCGTCACTTTATCACTGAAAAGAAGATGAGAAAAAAGGCAAAGGAGCTTCTTGATATCTTCGGGCTTCTTGACGAAAGAAACAATCTTGCGTGCAACCTACCGTACGGTAAGCAGAGAAAGCTTGAAATTGCGCGTGCGCTTGCAACAAATCCAAAGCTTCTTTTGCTTGACGAGCCTGCGGCAGGAATGAACCCTAACGAAACCGAGGACTTAGTTAAAACTATTAAGTATATACGCGACAATTTCGATATGACTATTTTGCTTATCGAGCACGATATGAAATTCGTGTCAGGTCTTTGCGACCAAATTACCGTACTCAACTTCGGTACAGTTCTTTGCGAGGGCAACACCAAGGAAGCGCTTAATAACCCCGACGTTATTAAGGCTTATATCGGAGGTTAATATGGCATTACTTGAAGTACAAAATTTAGAGGTGAGCTACGGCGTTATCCGTGCTATCAAGGGCATTTCCTTCGAGGTTAACGAGGGCGAAATAGTTACACTTATCGGTGCAAACGGTGCAGGCAAGACAACGACTATGCAAAGCACGGTTGGACTTATTCCCAAAAAAGCGGGAACGGTTATCTTTAACGGTCAGGATATTTCAAAAACGCCCTGCCACAAGGTTGTGCATCTCGGTATGACCCAGGTGCCTGAGGGAAGACGCATTTTCCAAGAATTAACCGTTTACGAAAATCTTTTGCTCGGTGCTTATTCCGTAAAAAATAAGAAATCAGATTTTAAGGCAGACATCGAAAGAGTTTACGAGCGCTTTCCGCGTCTTGCCGAAAGAAAAAATCAAATTGCAGGCACACTCTCGGGAGGAGAGCAGCAAATGCTCGCTATGGGACGCGCGCTTATGAGCCGCCCAAAGCTTTTAATGCTCGACGAGCCGTCGATGGGTCTTTCACCGCTTTTGGTTGACCAGGTTTTCGAGATTATTAAGGAAATAAACAAGGACGGCACGACAATTCTTTTAGTTGAGCAAAATGCAGGAAAATCACTTGCAATTTCCGACCGCGCATACGTCCTTGAAAACGGCGAAATAGTTCTAAGTGGCACGGGCAAGGAGCTTAGCGAGAGCGAAATGGTTAAGAAAGCATACCTTGGAGGCTAATGAGGGTGCCACATTAAGGCATAAGCATAAACCACGAAAAATATAAACGTTTGTTTATCAATTACCTTTCAAAAAATAAGGTTGAAAAACTTCGTTTTTCTTCATTTGTGGTTTATTATCGCCGTTTTTGTTCTCGACGTACGTCAGTACGCCTTCATCCAAAAACGACGATTTCTGCTCTTAATCTGACAGCCCTTGGCGAAGCTTGCAATGAAATAAATCCGCATGCGCGAATTTATTTTATTTCACGTACGACGAAGAGGGAGTACATTTCATTAAAACGAAAAAGAACAGGCTTTTGATTGCCTGTTCTTTTTTAGTCTGTTTTTCTACCTTGACAAAACATAATATATATGATAAAATTTTATTATAAATTATAATATAGGAAGTGATATTATGAAAAAGAAAATTTTTATAATCGCATTGATGGTTGCGCTTTTTGCTTGCCTCCTTGCAGTATCGGTTAGTGCAGCTGATTGGACATATAAGGATGAGGACTCAAACACACACCTTACCTTAACAATTGACGACGAAACAAAGATTATCACCGAATACGAGGGACGCTTCCCAATGTGGAACGAAAACGGCGAGCCGCTCACTTGGTATATTATCAAGACAGAGGGTAACGTAAAAACCGTTAAATCCTTCGTGTCATACGACCCCGTTTACACAAACCACGGTAACGGCTATTTTAGATTTATCAAGGAAGCGGATTTTACCTTGAAGGATAAGTACCCTGTACCGACAAAAGAAAACGTTGTTAGTATGAATATGCCTAACGATATGGGCATTACCGCGTTTTCAAATTATAGCGCGGTTAACTTCCAAGCAGGCGTTAGCTATACTCCTGACAAGCTTGAAATTCTTTTCTTGCGTTGTCCAAATACCTTGACAAATACGGAAAGACTTGTTCAGGCAACAAAAATTTTGGAGGTTGAATTCGACAAGAAATCTACCTTTACAACTCTTAGCCATCTTGCCTTCCACGAGTCAAAGTCACTCCGCAAGGTTAATATTCCTGCATCCGTTGAGGTTATCGCATCACAAAGTGACAACAACGGCAGAGCGTTTATGAATTGCGTTTCCTTGTGCGATCTTACCTTTGACGAGGGCTCTAACCTTGTATCGATACAAAGCGCCGCATTCAAGGGCTGTACATCACTTAAGGAAATTCAGCTTCCTGCCTCGATGGTTACAATTGAAAACAACACACTCAGCTATGTGCACGGATTGGAGATTATCAGACTTCCCGAAACGTTTACTCACTTTGTAAACACAAATTCAGACGGCTCGGCAAGAAACGACCACCAATCCTTTACATTCCAAGCAGGTGACGTAAAGGAATACTATCTCCCTGCAAGCTTCTACGCTACCGCACCTGACACAAAATATCAGGTTTCATACGCATTCTATGCAGGCGGCAACGTTAAATTCTTCTATTGCGGCACTGAGGAGCAGCTACTTATTGCACTTAACAACTTCAATAACGCGACAAACAAGGCATATGACAACAACGGCAATTTTCTAAATGCCGCACACGTTTCCTATGCTGACTACCTTAAAAATCCTGCGGATTACGAAAACGGCGACTACATAATCTACGGCTACAACTCTTGCGACGCATTCCGCGGTGGCAAGCACACAAATACCGTTGAATACGGCTTTGCGGGCGAGAAGTATTTGAGCAACTACTGTGCATATACAACCTGCGAAGACTGTGGCAAGCAGACGACCACGGTTATCTCAGGCGCACTCTTTGTAAACAAGGGCTACGCAAAAGCGCTTGACGGCTCATCATTTACCTACGGCATTTCAATTAACCGTGAGGAAATTGCAAAATACGAGAAGTTCACGGGTGAGACGGTTAGCTACGGCATTTTTGCCGCAAAGAAGGAAGTATCAAGTGACGGCGCGCTTATCGGCTCCGACAAAGCACCGCTCGACGGCGTTATTTTAGCAGACTTTACTAAAAACGACTATTCACTTTTTGACCTCAGAGTTAACGGAATATCCGAGGAAAACAAAGCAACCGAAATTTATTGCGGCGCGTACGCTATAATAGGCAACGCTACTATATACCTCGGCGAGGGCGTTAGCGACACGGCAAAGCTTATCAGCTCCGACTTAATTAAAAATATTGAAAATTAACCCAAAAAAACGAAAAGAGCCACACCTGTGGCTCTTTTTCTTAGTTTTGGTTGAAAAACAAAATGCGATATGATATAATTTAATCGTAGGAAAGAGAGGGCGCTTAAATGATAAATCACAAAAGAATCATGTCCGTGGCAGGACACAGAGGTGACTCGTACAATTATTTCGAAAATACAATGACCGCGTTTGCAGCAGCATACGAGGCGGGCGCTGATATGATAGAAACCGACGTGCGCTTAAGCTCAGATTTAGAGCTTGTTTTGATGCACGACGAGCGCATTGACCGTACGACAAACGGAAGCGGTAAGGTGGCAGAAAAATCGTTTGAGGAGCTTCGCTCACTTAACGCAGGAAACGAGGTTACACCTGAGGTGATTCCGACACTTGAGGAGCTTTTAGCTTTTGCAAAAGATAAGGACTTGACCCTCAATATTGAAATCAAGGAATATTTCAGCGACGGAAACGAAAAACGTGCTGAGGAGTGTATAGATAAGGTGCTTGAGCTTGTGGAAAAATATGGAATGGGTGAGCGCATTTTGGTAAATAGCTTTGATGCCGCCGCGCTTGAATACGTCTATAAAAAGCATGGCAAAAAATACATGCTGCACGGCTTTTACCCATACTGGGAAATGGGTAATGTGAAAATGAATCCCGATGAGTATCTTTACTGCGCGTGCATTTTCCAAATAAAGAACAAGAAAAACTTTGATTATCTTACCGAGCGCGGAATTGAGCCGTGGGTCGGCGCAAGCATAACGCAAGAAGCACAGCTTGAGCTTTGCATAAAAAACGGCGCAAAGCTCGTCACCACCAACAACCCAAAAGATACTATTGAAAAAATCGAAAAAATAGCGAATAGATAGAAAAAGAGCCACAAGTGGCTCTTTTTTTGATATTTTCTACCGCTGATTTTAGTTTACATTTTTTCGCGGATGTTTATAATTCTTAAAATTGCCGGGCTTACAACGATATTTACTATAAGCTCTAAAACGAAGTTAAGACCGACGAATGCAACGAGCAAGTAAGCAATCACGCTTTTTCCCTCACCCTGCGCGCCGCTAACAACCGTATCCCAGAAGAAAAGACGGCATCCGACAAGGAAAATTCCCGTATTGACGATAGGGCAGACGATAGCGCTGACTATAACCGCGAAATATTTGTTTAGCCTTTTAAGGAGCTTGTACGAAAGTCCTGCAAAAAGACCGCAGGCGGAGCCTTTTAGTAAAACTGTGAAAATAGTGCCAAGAGGGCTGATGTTTATCCAAAATGAGCTATCTGCGGGGTTGAAAAGGAAGAAAAGACCCGAAATAAATCCGAGAAACGTGCCAACCCAAGGACCGCAAAGTGCCGCGCCAAGCACAACAGGAATTAAGGTGAGTGAGATTGAAGCAAATCCGCCGATTTTGATAAATCCGCCAAAATAGGACAGAAGTGCAACGATTGACGTGAGCAATGCTGTAAGCACGAGCTTTTTAGTTTGCTCACCGTTTTGTTTGTTTGTTTTCATAAATCCTCCAAGCTGTCGCCCATAAAGGTGCAACGCATAATTTATTTTGTAGCGGCGTATCCGCATTACAAACGTATTTTTCTTGTAGGGGAGGGGTTTTCCCTCCCGCTTCTTAATTTAATTATTTTTGTTATATAAAATGTTCAGTCCCTTAAGAACAAGGTTTTTGTCAAGCGTCATTTTGTGCTTACAATGCGGAATAATTGTCGAGGCAAGACCGCCTGTGACTAAAATATTAAGTTCGCTTCCGTATTCCTCGCTAATTCTTTCAATCATACCGTCAATTAAGCTTGCGTTTCCAAAAACAACGCCGCTTTTCATACAGTCGATGGTGTTTTTGCCGATAACGGCAGGCGGTGCGGAAAGATCAATTTTTGGCAGCTGTGCCGTGCGCTCGGAAAGAGCGTTAAGTCCCATCATAACACCTGGGATAATTGAAACGCCGATAAACGTGCCCTTGTCGTTAACAACGGACATTTTTGTTGCTGTGCCGATATCGATAATCAACGACGGTGAGCCGTACTCATTGTGTGCCGCTACGCACGCGCAAATAATATCCGCGCCGACCGAGGACGGATTGTCACATTGAATACCAAGTCCCGTTTTTATGCCGGGCCCAACCAAGAGTGCCTCAACTCCGTAAATTAGGCGAACCGCTTTTTTAATAACGCGGTTGAGCGGTGGCACAACAGAGGAAATTATCGCACCCGCAATTTCCTTTTTTTGCACGCTGTGAAGAGCCAAAATATTCAAAATATTGCTTGCGTACTCGTCGCTAGTTCTTGCCGTGTCCGTTGCCATGCGTGCAACAAATTTTAATTCGTTTCCGACAAAGCCGCCGAAAATAATATTAGAGTTTCCGATATCAATAGTTAAAACCATTTTAAGCCCTCCCCCTGTTTATGTCACCATTTTAGCACGCGCCCACTGCTTTGTCAATAAAAAAGTCATATATAGACTAACAAATTTGTCACGCCACTCGCGCGCACGCGAATAAATTATACTTGCAATTTTGTAAAAGCTGTGTTAGAATGTATCTGTTTTGAAAAAATCTAAAGAAAAGAAGTGATAAAAATGGAAAAAGCATACAAGCGAAGCCGCGTAATGTATATTATCGAGGCGGGACTTGAATATCTAATTGCTATTTTATTTGCGGAGTCTTTTTTGCCGCGCCTTACAGGTGCAAACGGTCTTGACCTGTCCGACCCTGTGCGTGCGGTTATCTCCTCGGTTATATCTCTTGGCTGCGTTTTTCAGCTTATAGCGATGCTTTTCCGCCGTGGCCGCGCAAAGCCGCTCGTTTTGTCCCTTAGCATAGCCAACCAGCTCCTTTTTATGTTCCTTTACATAATTCCCGTCTTTAACTTTAACGGTATGGCGAAAAAGGCTATCTTTATCGTTGGAATTTTGCTTGCATATCTGCTTTACTATATCGCGCATCCGCAAAAAATCAATTGGTTTATGTCACTTATCGACGATAAGCAAAGAGGTAAATTCACAGCAAAAAAGGAAATTATCTCTCTTGTTATGGGAATTGTCTTTTCCTTTCTTATGGGCGCTATCGTTGATAAATTGCAGGAAAACGGCAATCATAAGGGTGCGTTTATCGTAATTGCAGTAACCGTTTTCGTCCTTATGATTTTCCACTCCTTAACTATGATTTTGTCAGTAGAGAAGGAAGAGAAAAAAAGCAACGCGGGCGTGGCAAGAGAGTTTTTCTCCACCTTTAAGAACAAGGGCGTTATTATGGTTTCCGTGGTTTTCGTGCTTTGGAATATAGCGTCATATTCATCAAAGCCGTTCTACGGCCCTTATATGGAAAACGAAAACGAGCTTGCATTCAGCGCAACCTTTTTGGCGGCCTTGAGCGCGGTTTCAGCCGTTTCAAGAATTATTGCTTCCGTTATATTTGGAATAATGGCGGACAAAAAGTCGTTTTCTAAAACTATAACCGTGGCGTTCGTTATTGCCGCACTAAGCTTCCTTACAGTATCGTTTGCAACGCCTGAAAACGGCAGAGTTATGTTCGTTTTCCACTATATTTTGTACGGCGCCGCAATGGGCGGAATAAACAGTGCGCTTATAAATCTTTGCTACGATTACGCTCCTACCTCAAAGCGCGTCGGTGCTTTGGCGGTGACTCAGGCACTCTCAGGTGTCGTTGGCTTTACCACGACAACCGTCGTTGCGCTTTTGGTTGATAAAATTCAAGCAAACGGCAACAAGTTTTTGGGAATAAATATATACGCACAGCAGGTCGTTTCACTAATAGGTGCTACCTTTGCAATTTTGGCTATGCTTTACGTTCTTATTTTCTTCGTTATAAAGAAATCGGTCAAGCGCGAGGGATAAATTCTAAACGAATTCGTCTTAAAAGGCTTAAAAAGGCTCGAAAACGGCGAAACATAGAGCTTGCTTGTGCAATTTAACCAAAAAACGCACGCCTTGATTGTAATAAATGTCACAAAATCCTTTATGTTGTTTATTTTCAGTTTATTTTGCCACTATATAATGTGCAAGGAGGTGGAGAGATGATTCATATTCTTGTTGTTGACGACGATAAAAATACGAGAATGTTTTTGCGCGCCGTGCTTGAAAAGAACGGATATACCGTTTCGTGTGCAAACGATGGACTTCATGCACTTGAGGTTATGGACAGGGAGCATATCGACCTTGTCGTTTTAGATATCATGATGCCTAAAATGGACGGATATGAATTCACCAAAACACTTCGAGATTCAAACAACAATCTTCCTATCCTTATGGCATCTGCCAAGCAGCTTCCTATTGATAAGCACAAGGGCTTCATCGTCGGCACAGACGACTATATAACCAAGCCTATTGACGATGAGGAAATGCTTTATAGAATTAAGGCGCTTCTTCGCCGTGCAAAGATTGCCAACGAGCATAAAATTGAGATTGGCAAGGTTGTTATCGATTATGATTCGTTAACCGTTACGCGCGGAGGCGAGGTGCAGGAGCTTCCTCAAAAGGAATTTATGCTCCTTTACAAGCTTCTTTCATACCCGGGCAAAATTTTTACGCGCATTCAGCTTATGGATGAAATTTGGGGACAGGATAGCGACACGGGCTGGGAAACGGTTACTGTGCATATCGGACGCTTGCGTAAGCGCTTTGAGGGCTGGGACGAATTTTCAATTGAGTCCGTGCGCGGACTTGGCTACAAGGCGGTAAAGCTTGTATGAAAGAGAAAAATACCAACGATTTAAGCACGTTTAAGCGCATTAAATCTCAGCGTTATTCGCTTAACCTTTCGCTCTCAGGCGTGGTTATTGCGTTTTTGCTCGCCTCGTTTGCTCTTGGCGCACTCGGCGTTTGGGCGCTCGTTCAGCTTGGCTTTGAGGATACGGAGCGGCTCCTTGAGATTATGCTCACTATTCTCGTTTTCATAGTTATTACGACTATTGTGCTTTTTATCTTCCTCGTTTTCCTTGGAAGATTTCCCTTAAAGCCGGTAAACGACTTTATCAACCAAATGAACCGCTTGTCGTCAGGCGACTTCAAGGCACGCCTTTATTTTGGCGGCTTTCTTTCAAAAAACCGTACCTTTCAGGAGCTTGAGGAAAGCTTTAACGAGCTTGCTGAGGAGCTTGACAACACGGAAATGCTAAGAGCGGACTTTATTAACAACTTCTCGCACGAGTTCAAAACTCCCATCGTTTCAATAGCGGGTCTTGCTAAGCTCGTTAACAGGGGAGGACTTTCCGAGGAGGAGAAAAAACAGTATTTGCTTGCAATAGAAACAGAGTCTATGCGTCTTGCAAATATGGCAACTAACGTACTTAATTTAACTAAGGTAGAAAACCAAACTATTTTGACCGACGTTAAATCTTATAATATCTCGGAGCAAATCCGCACGTGCGTTTTGCTTCTTGAAAATCAATGGTCAACTAAAAATATCGAGCTTTCCCTCGACTTTGACGAGTATGAAATCTTTGCAAACGAGGAGCTCTTGAAGCAGGTATTTATCAATCTTTTAGACAATGCAATTAAGTTTTCACCTGACGGAGGTATCGTTTCCGTGGAAATCCACGAGGCTGTAAACCATTTGTCAGTTGATATAAAAAATTCAGGCGCGGAAATTCCGAAGGACAAGATAGACAAGATATTTAATAAGTTCTATCAGGCTGACGAATCTCACGCCGCAAAGGGCAACGGCGTTGGACTTGCTATCGTTAAAAAGATAGTTAAGCTTCACGCAGGTAGAATTGCTGTAACGAGCGAGGGTGGAATTACAACCTTTACACTCACGTTGCCGTTACACAAAAAACAAGTAAAATAATTTTTTAGAGGGGTAAAATTATGAAACCGGTAAAAATCATCACAGACTCTTGCTCAGACTTGACAGGCGAGCTTCTTGAAAAGTATAATATTGACTATGCAAAAATGCGTTACACCTACGGCGGCACTGAAAAGGAAGCCATTCTTACTTGGAGTGAGGAGCAAATTCACGAGCTTTATAACGTAATGAGAGGCGGCGAGCGCGTAACTACCGCTCAGGTTCCTGCTGAGGAATATACCGCTATTTTCACAAAGTACATTGAGGCAGGCTACGATATCGTATCAATCTCCTGCTCATCAAAGCAATCAAGCTCAGTTAATACCTCTTACGTTGTAAGAGATGAGCTTCTTGCAAAGTATCCCGATGCGAAAATTTATTGCATTGACTCACTCAACTCCTGCGTTCCTCTCGGTGCGCTCGTTCTCGAAGCGGCTAAGATGGCAGATGCCGGTAAGAGTGCTGAGGAAATTAACGAATGGGTTATGGCTCACCGCAAAAAGATTTTGCAATTTGCAACCGTTCACTCACTTAAAACAATGTATAAGGCAGGCAGAGTAAAGGGTGCAACTGCATTCTTTGGCAACCTTCTCGGTGTTAAGCCTATTCTTATCAACGACGTTGACGGCTACCAAACAGGCTTCAAAAAGGTAAAGGGCAGACAAAACTCATTTGCCGAAATAGTTAACCTTCTTAAGGAGAACATCTTAGACGCAGAAAACCAAACAGTATTCCTTGCACACGCTGACTGTAACAAGGAGGAGGTTGAGCTTCTTAAAAATATGATTAAGGAAGCAATTCCTTGCAAGGATATCTACGTTAGCTACATAGGTCCAATCATCGGCGGTACAATAGGCCCTGATGCCGTATGCCTCAGCGCATTCGGTAAGGACGTTACCTTTAAGGCAGAGGAAAGCAAGTAATGGATAAGAAAACAATTGACGGTAATATATATTCGCAAATGATTGCGGGCGGTGCTTCTGTGCTTGGCTCACACTCGGGTGAGGTTGATGACTTAAACGTTTTCCCAATTCCCGACGGTGACACGGGTACGAATATGCTCCAAACAATCGAGGGTGGCGCAAGCTCTCCTGCAAGCGAAGCAAATATAGCTAAGGAATCAGAAAAGATTGCCGAGGCAATGCTCCTTAATGCAAGAGGAAACTCGGGTGTTATTCTTTCACAGTTCTTTGCAGGAATCGCAAAGGGACTTGAGGGTGTACACGAAGCGGATGTTGATGCACTCGTTGTTGCTTTCAAAAGCGGTGTAGAATCCGCATATAAATCAGTATTCAAGCCAACTGAGGGTACTATCTTAACGGTTATGAGAGAGGCAACACAGGTTGCAGCCGACGCATGCGCAAAAACCCCCGTTGAATTTCTTGACCTCTTTATCAAGGCGGCTGAGGAATCCCTTATTCACACACCCGACTTACTCCCCGTGCTTAAAAAAGCAGGCGTGGTTGACTCGGGCGGAGCAGGACTTATCTACATTATTAAGGGTATGAAGCGCGCACTTGACGGTGAAAGCTTTGAGATTAAAAGACACTCAAACGAGGCAGGTGGCGAGCTTGACCTTGACGCGTTTGATGAAAACAGCGTTTTGGAATTTGGCTACTGCACAGAGCTTCTTTTGCGCTTGCAAAATGCAAAATGCAATATCGAAGCGTTTGACGTAAACACTATTATTGGCTATCTTGAAACAATAGGCGACTCAATAGTTGCGGTTAAAAACGGCTCTATTGTTAAAATTCACGTTCATACAATGACACCTGACAAGGTTCTTTCCTTCTGTCAAGGATACGGTGAATTCTTAAAGATAAAAATTGAAAATATGTCACTTCAACACAACAACACCGAGCTTCCAAGCGAAAACGACGACGATGCAATTGAAACGCACGTTGAAAAGGAGCTTAGCGAGTTTGCGGTCGTTGCCGTTGCAAACGGAGAGGGAATTAAGGAAGCGTTTCTTGATATGACCGTTGACGTTATAGTTGACGGCGGTCAAAGCATGAACCCTTCAACCGAGGACTTCCTTCGCGCCTTTGACGAGGCACACGCAAAGAAAATTCTTGTTTTCCCGAATAACTCAAATATCATTATGGCGGCAAACCAAGCGGCTTCGCTTTACAAGAAGGCAACGGTGCGCGTTGTAAATTCTAAAACGATAGGCGACGGCTATGCGGCACTTTCAATGCTTGACTCCGAGTGTGGCGACCTTGAAGAAATCGCAACGGTATGCGAGGAGGCTATGCAGGGTGTTGTAACCGCCGAGGTTTCAAAATGCGTGCGCGACGCTGAGTTCGACGGCGTTAACGTAAAGACTGATGACTACATTGGCTTCGTTGGCAAGAATATTCTTTCTTGCTCACAAAATCGCTTGGAGGCATCAAAGGGCGCAGTTGACAACATCGAGCTTGACAGTCACGAAATTTGCATAATAATTCGCGGTGAGGACTCAACCGACGAGGAATGTAATGCACTCGAAGAATACATCAACTCCAAATACCCAAGAACTGAAACCTTCGTTATCGAGGGCGGTCAGCGCGTTTATAGCTATATTATCGTAGCTGAATAAGGAGAATTATGGATATTTTCTTGTTTATTGCGGCAGCCGTATGCGGTTATCTCGTATGCGGTATCAACCCTGCAATTCTTATTTCAAAGTTAGTTTACAAAAAAGATATCAGAACGTGCGGTAGCGGAAACGCAGGCTTCACCAACTTCAAAAGGAACTTCGGTCACAAGTGGGCTTGGTGGGTTTTGCTCTTCGATTTACTCAAGGCGGCTATCGTAATTGCGATTTTTGCAATTTTGTTCCGTCAGTTCTCAACTATAACGGATAGACAGGACGATTTATTCAAGCTTGGTGCAGCATTCACAGGACTTTTCTGTGTTATAGGTCACTCGTTCCCGGCTTGGTATAAGTTTAAGGGCGGCAAGGGCTTCCTTGTTACTATGTCACTCGTTTGGTTTATTGACTGGAAAATAGGTCTTATCGGTCTTGCCATTTTCATGGTGCTTTTGTTTACTGTGAACTATATGTCGCTCGCATCGATAGTATCAATGTTTTCTTGCCCCGTTCTCTTGCTCATTTTCGAGATTTTCGAGGCAACGAAGCCAAACGGAGCATTCCGCGGTATCGAAATTGCTATTATAGTGCTTTATTTCCTTGCGGTTTCCTTAATGGTTATTCGCCATTTTGAAAACATCAAGCGCTTGCTCACAGGCACGGAAAAGAAATTCTACCTTTTCGGCAAGAAGAGCAAAGCACCGACAGAGCAAAAATAATAAATCTAAGAGGCTGTCGCATTAGCGACGCCTCTTTTTAGTAGGGGATAGTGAAATGAGTGCAGAAGGCGTGAACTCGTACACGTCGGCGTACTTAGTAC
>JBGVIN010000046.1:0-3138 GCA_045123255.1 Eubacteriales bacterium | reverse complement strand
CGTTTCTCACGACAGATATTTTGTGAAAAAGCTTGCTGATGCGCTTCTTGTTATTGACAAGGGACAAGCAACGTTTTATGACTACAAATACGACGAATATACGTTAAAGAAAAACGAGGGCACGCTTCCCGTTCTTTCGTCTGATTTGCAATTTGTACCTCAAACAACAAATGAAGCTCCTAAAAAGGGCAAGGAATCGTATCTTGCAAGTAAGGAGCGCACAAAGGCGGAAAAGCGCCTTGTCAAGCTAAATGAAGAAATGGAAGCGCTCGATAATCAGATTTGTGAGAAAAAGAAGCAAGCAGAAAGTGACGAGGTAACGAGTGACTACGTCCTGCTCTGTCAGCTTGGCGAGGAAATCGAAGCGCTTGAGAGCGAGTTGTTTGAAATTTTAGAGGAAATTGATTTACTTGAAGAAAAATTAAAATAGAAAAACACCGTTTGTAAGTAACGTGCCTACAAACGGTGATTTTTAATTTTTGCTTGTTTTTATTTTTTGCTTGATTTTTGTTTTTCTTTCAAAAACGAATAGAAGGTAGTAATATCGCCTTTAAGAATGGTTGAGTTTTCAACAGCCATAAACTGTTGTGCCTTAGTGTAAATAAAAACGCTTTCCTTATTTTTGCTTATGCGCTTAATTTGGCTATATTCAAAGCTTGCTTCGGAAAATTTGCCTGCACGGTCAACGCAAAGCTCAATTCTGTCCTCGTAAAATACAGTATGGCAAATTACCGCCTGACCTTGAGCGCTTTCACGGTCTCTGGCGATTGTAAGCTTGATGGTGCGTTTGATGGTTAAAAATAATGTAACAAAAATGATTGCAGCAAAAAACAGAAATGATATACTTGCTCCTAAAATTGAAGCTGATAGCTTTAGTAAATCATCAAAATTAAAATCTATCCTTGAAAATGAAATATAAAACAATACAGTAAGAAAGGCTGCGACGAAAATATACAAATGCGGTCTTTTGAAAAAGTGGTTAAGAGATGCCGCCTTGATAATTTTTTCGCTTCTTTCCCCTTTGAATTCATATAAGCTTTCCATGAAATCACCTCTTTCATAATTATAATATCATATTTTTGGCAGTATGTCAAGATTTAGGCGTGTTTTTTTGATTTATCATATTATCATATGTTCATATATGTATTTATTCAAAAATATATTTTGTGGTAAATTATAAATTTTGATACAATATGTAGTTGACAAGCTTTTGTGTATATTTTATAATGTTAATAATCAATGTAAAAGGGAAAAATAAAATTTTTTACAATGAGAAATCCGTTTACTGCGTAGAGGTATGAGATGATTAAGCCTGAAAAGCAATTTTATATTTTTGGAATGGGTGCGCGCGAAAAATTCATATACAAGGAAGGCGGCACTCTTATTAAGGCGTTTACAAACGAGGTTGTTTACCAATTCGACGTAAAGCGCGAGAAGATATTTTTCGACAGGTACATGGTAGTTATATGGACAAACGACGAAAGAATTTATTTAATCAAAGAGGATTCATTCGGTGCTTACATATACGACATAACCGACGAGGAAAGAAAAAAGCTTGTTTTGGAGCTTTCTACAAGTGATTATATAAATCTTCCTGACTTTGAGGAATATGAATATCCCGCTCAGTTAAGAATACTGCACCAAGAGATTTTGGTTAGCTTTAACGGGAATTTGCCACTACCGAACATTTTCACCTACAAAAAGCCATGGTATCGCGATTCAGCTATGATGGCGCTTGTGCTTGAAAAAACGAAAAATTTACATCTAATCAGACCATGGGCGCTTAGCGTTAAGGAGCTTTATGACAAGAACAACAAAGGTACGTGTGAGCCTGACAATCTCGGTCAGCTTGCTTTTGTGCTTTCTTACTTTGTTGACAAAAATTATCCACTTATCAGTGATATATATAATGAGGCTGAAAGAATTGCCGAAAACGGCGTTTTAACGGGTATAACAGACTACAGCCATCACGAAATTTACTCAACGCTTTGGTTAAAGCTTGCATTTGACCGTCTTGGAATTGGGGCGGATTTCATCAAAATTCCAAAGGAATTTGACAGATACGCAAGAATGTTTTGGATGGACAAATCAAGCGTTGAAGCCGATACTCCGTTTGATAACGAATATGATGCGCTTTACCCTTATTTAACTTGGGCAACATATCATTTTAACGGCGACGATATACCGAATGAACTAATCAAAATAAAGTATCCTATGAGCTGGGAAATTAAGGCATCCGAGGCTAAATACGACCTTATCTCACCACTTAGCGAGGAATACGCAAAGGAAAAATGCTCAGCGCCTCACTCTTGGCACGCGGCGGAAATGTTTATGTACTTAATAGAAAAGGAGCTAAAATGAGCATAAAAAACGTAGTTTTCGATTGTGGACAGGTTCTTGTGCATTTCGAGCCGAGCTATATGGTTGGCGTTTACGTTGAAGACAACGAGGACAAAGCACTTTTGGAAAAGGTTATTTTCGATAGACTTTATTGGGACAGGCTTGATTTAGGAACGATTACAAACGAGGAAACGGTTAGTGAAATTAAAAAACGCATTCCAAAAAGGCTTTGGGACGTATCCGAGAAAATTTATTACAACTGGATTTACAATATCCCCGAAATTGAAGGCATGCGTGACCTTGTAAACGACTTAAAACTCAGACACGGGGTCAAGCTTTTCCTCCTTTCCAATATTTCAAAATATTTTATTGCACATACAGGCGAGCTTGAAATATTAAAAAATTTCGATGGGCTCGTTATGTCGGGAAATTTGGGAATTGTAAAGCCAAGCTACGAAATTTTCGACTATCTTTGCAAGACCTATTCTCTTAATCCCGAGGAAACGGTTTTTGTTGACGACAGAAGCGATAATATTGAGGGTGCGGAAAAATACGGCATACAGGGATATTTATTCGACGGCAACGCCGAAAAATTGCGCGATTATTTAGAAAAAATCCTATAAAAAGTGACGAGGCTGTCGCATTAGCGACGCCTCTTTTTTAGGGGATAGTGAAATGAGTGCAGAAGGCGTGAACTCGTACACGTCGGCGTACTTAGTACGGTAGAGTGCGAGGTCGCGTCTAAAAAACAGACACAAAAAAATGAAGAGAACTTGCAATTTTTGCAAGTTCTCAACA
>JBGVIN010000045.1:0-14458 GCA_045123255.1 Eubacteriales bacterium | reverse complement strand
CGGAGACAGGGGACGGTTCCTTGTCTCCTTGTTTTTCTAATTATTTAAGATATTTTTCAACTATTTTTTTAGTTGTTCCCGTCAATCTGCTTATTTGTCTTATCGACATTCCTTTTGCGTATAGCTTAACTATACATTTTTTCTTTTTTGTTTCTTCAATGTTTTGAAAATCTACAACACTGTCGCAACGTGAATATTTAACTATTAGCTTTTGTGCTTGTTCGTCAGTTAATCTTACCCTTGTTTCCGTGTCAACATCCAAACAATTACATTTGTTTTCCGCTTCGTTAAAGCTTTCAAATTGCGTTTTTTCTATAATCGCGTACACAAAATCAGTATCAACTATGTCTGTTTCCTCTATGTACTCACGATAACTACTGTACTTGTATTCCTTTATGCTTTTGCAAAGATTGGCTTTTACAGGATTTTGATGAATATATCTTAGTACAGTTAAAAAATATTCATTACTTTCGACCGGCTCACTTTTGAATCTATCTTGAAACAAATGACCCACTCGCTGATATTTGATATTATACCAATAAACAAAATGCAGTCCTATTCTCTTTATTGCTTGTCCTATCGTTTCTTCTTCCTCTTTTATCAACAAATGTATGTGGTTCCCCATAAAACAATATGCAAATATTCTAAATCGATTGGGCTCTTCACTTTCTTTTATTATTTGCTTTAGCTTTTCATAATCACTTTCTTCATAGAATATTTGTTGCTGATTTATTCCTCGAAGCATCACATGATATATTCCTGTTTTGCTTTGTATCCTTGCTTGTCTTGGCATATATTTCTCCTATTGTATTATTCTCTTAAATTATACAATATTCATTTCTTTATGTCAAGGGAGTTGGAGACAAGGAACCGTCCCATGTCTCCATTATATTAGATCAAAAAGCACATACCAGTTTCTTGTTAGACAACGAAAGCGTTAATTACCAAACCTTTGAGCTTGACGGAAAAACAGTATATTATTACACCAAATACAATACTTCTGTTTATATGTGGAGTTTTGGTGAATATATTTTTACAATAAATGCACCCGCGGATATTCCAATTGACGAAATAAAAATGATGCTTTCAAGCATGTCACTTGATAATAGCAAAACTGACTAAAAAACAAGCACAGAGCCGCGGCTCTGTGCTTGTTTGTTATTTGAAAATTTTGTGTTTTATTTTCGATAAAAATGCGCGGATGCGATATCTAAAGATATGGCGATAGAGCGACTTAACGTATTTTTTATATTTTTCAGATGCAAAATCAACGCTGACGCCGTCCTTTTCTATGCCTTTTACCGTAGCAAGGATTTGGTCGCGTCTAATTCCAACCTCTAAATACTTTTGGTTGTCACCACGCATAATAAAATCTTTTTTTCTTACGTACATAACGCGGTGAAGCACGAATTTGCCGTTATCGCGTCTATATAGCACGATATCGCTTTTTTTAACCTCTGTGGGCTTAACAAGCTTAACCGTATCAACGCCCGGGCGAATAAGCGGCAGCATACTAATTCCGTTTGGCTTAAAGGTAAATTCTCCGCCGCTTGAGATAACCTCGTCAATTATATGCCAAATATCGTTTAATTCAACTATATTACTCAAGGATGTTGTCCTTTTCAAGGCGCTCGATAAAGAGAGAAACGTCCTTTTCAACCGTTTCCTTATCGGCATCCTCGTAAACGGAAAGAATTTTGTTTACAACGTCTTCTTTAGTTGCACCGTTTTCAAGTGTTTGCCAAATGAGCTTGCCTGTTTCGTTAAGTGTAATCATGCAGGAAAACGATTTTGAAAGTGCGCCAACCGCAACAACAAACGTTTTGCCTCCTACGTCTCTTAATACAAATCCGTCTCTAATTTTCATATATACCTCCAACCATTGCATTGTAAGCCACCTCTGCCGCTTCAAGCGAAATATTGCATTCGAGCTTCCAAAGCTTTGTAATATTTAACATTTTATCAACCATATCAAACGTTCTGATAACGCCAAGGGCGTCCTTGGGTAAAAATACCTGCTTAATTACAAGTGAGGAAGCTTCTCCAGGTGTGAATGGGTAAATTTTATTCTCTTCGCCTCTATGTAAAAAGCAAATGCCGTCAAGCTCCGCCTTTGTATTAGTGTTCCACATTTCCTTACCGCACCAAGGCGTGCCGTAAGCATAAAGCTTGCCGTCAATAAAACGCATAACAGGCTTATCACCGTTTACAACGTAAACCTCTTCTCCGCGGAGCTTTCGCCACAGTCTTATATGAGTGCTTTTTCCTGTGCCGCTTTTTGCAGTAAACGCATACGCCTTATCACCGATAGCGATAACAGCCGCGTGCATAACGAAAGCATCACATTCAAGGAATTTCATCGCTATCGCTCTATATACCGTTATGTTTTCTAAGTATTCGCGTGACCAGCCTTCCTCTGCAAGCTTTTTTTGCTCCTCGTCAATTAACTCCTCGGTTGAGAAAATTTCATAATCGAAATCATCGCCCTCGTAAATATAATCTCTGCAAAGGCGCTCAACGTAAGAATAAATATTATTTATTTTGAAAATGGTGTCAGCAATTTTAATTTTGAACATTATAAAGCCTGCCCTTTCGATTTCATACGAAAATAGTTTAACATATTTTAATTTTTTTGTCAATAGTTCCTCTTATATTATTAACTTGCATATAAAATAAGTTGACAATTACGCTTTTCTATGGTAGAATAATTATGTTTTAAGCCACATATTAGGAGATAACAATGAAAATTTCTCTAATTGTTCCCTGCTATAACGAGGAGGACTCTCTTTCTGCATTTTACGGGGAGCTTACAAAGGTCAGTGAAAGCATGACTGACTATGAATTTGAATATCTTTTTATAGACGACGGCTCGCACGATAAAACGCTTGATATTATCAAGGGCTTTGCAAAAAACGACGCTCGCGTTAAATACATATCTTTCTCAAAAAATTTTGGCAAAGAGGCGGCAATGTACGCAGGCTTTTGCAACTCCGAGGGCGATTTTGTTGCCGTTATGGATGCCGATATGCAAGACCCACCGTCGCTTTTACCTAAAATGGTTAAAATTTTGGAGGACGGCGAATACGATAGCGTTGCAACGCGCCGCGTTACACGCAAGGGCGAGTCTAAGATCCGTTCCTTTTTTGCAAATTGGTTTTACAGAGTTTTCAATAGCACAACTGACGTAAAAATTGTTAGCGGTGCGCGCGATTTCCGCTTAATGAAGCGCGAAATGGTTGATGCAATTATTTCTATGTGTGAAGCAAACCGTTTTTCCAAGGGCATTTTCGGTTGGATTGGCTTCAAGACATATTGGCTGCCGTTTGAAAACGTGGCTAGAGTTGCAGGAAAAAGCAAATGGAGCTTCAAAAAGCTTTTAAGATACTCATTTGACGGCATTTTCAGCTTTTCAAATAAGCCGCTTAAAATCCCGTTTTTCCTTTCTATTTTCACAGGGCTTTGCTCCCTTGCTCCTCTTATCTATTTGATTTACCACTCTATAAGTTGGGGCTTTTCAATGGGTAGCACGGGCATTACCTCATCGCTTATTCTTTTTGCGATTTTGGCAGCATCCACCCTTGTTCTTCTTTCGGTGGGAGTGCTTTGCCAATATATTGCAAAAATATACGACGAGGTTAAGGGACGACCTCACTATATAGTTTCACAAACCAACAAAAAGGATGTAGTTAACAAATGAAGGACAACGTTCACGAGGGACACAGATCCAGGTTAAAGGCGCGATTTTTGGAGCAAGGCATTGACAATTTTGAAATGCACAACATTTTAGAGCTTCTGCTTTTCTACTCCATTCCGCGCAGAGATACAAACGAGATAGCGCACGATTTGCTCAAAAGCTTCGGTACGCTCAAGGGCGTTTTCGATGCGGATTTCAATGACCTTATCAAGGTTGACGGAATTAAGGAAAACAGTGCAACACTCATTAAGCTTATTCCTGCCATCGCACGTGCTTACGCAACCGATAAGTATTCCTCAAATTATATTTTCGATACCGCTGAGAAGGTTGGAGATTTCTTCCTTGATAAGTACGTCGGCGAAAAGAATGAGATTATTTACTTACTTTTGCTCAACAATAAGTATGAAATGCTTGACGTGGTTAAATTACACGAGGGATGCGTAAATTCCGCGCAGATTTCACCGAGAAAGGTTGTTGACTTAGTTGTTAAATACAACGCCTCAATGATTGTTTTGGCGCATAATCATCCCGACGGAAATGCATATCCGTCAATGGAGGACATCGAAACGACCGCCGACCTTATGGCAACGTTCAATATGGTAGACGTTCGCTTGCTCGAGCATTACGTTGTGTCAAATAACGACTATTACACGATAATTCACTCAACAGACAACCTAAAGCGTCACTCCAAGGACAACCGCGACTTCTTCCGTCGCTCGCTTATGGAAGAATACAATAGCTAAATAACGCCGAGCATCGCTCGGCTCACGCCTGCATAGTTAAATGGATATAATAAACCCCTCCTAAGGGTTAGTTATGGGTTCGATTCCCGTTGCGGGTGCCAAAATATAAGGGTACACTTTTAAGTGTGCTCTTTTATTTTGCCCGATTATTTCCTTACAACGGGAATCGAAGGGGAGGCGGTGTTGAATAACAGTCCAGTGGACTGTTAGATCCGCCGGAAGACCGAGCCCGCAGGCGAGACCTATTCCCGTTGCGGGTGCCATAACAAAAGAGCCTACTATCGTGGTAGGCTCTTTTGTTATGCATCCTCTCGGCGAACCATCTTCGCGCCTGCGCGAATTGGGTTCGCAATTTCGCCCAAGACCGTTCTCTGCTTGCAAGGAAAAGGTCGGGCGAAATTAGCTCGCGTAGCGAGCCTTCCCGCCTGCTCTCGTTTACGAGAGTAGGTGCATTTATTGATGCAAAAATCCCCGACTACGTCGAGGATTTTTTCTTATCATTTTTATTGAATTTAACTAAGCTGAATTAGAAAATAGCCTTTCGTTTTTGAAAATGCAATCGGTGCAAACGCGCACGAGAGCGCAACCGAGGCAAAAAACTCATCGCCTGTTAAAATTGTTGCAATTAAGAAAAGAAATTGAACTGTAAAAAATGCAGAAGCTGCTATTACTTTGCCTTTATTTGACTTTATCATGCATTTTTCTTTCTTTTCTTAATTTTTGAAAAGCCGAACGCTATCAAGAAAACGATAAACGCAATAAGGGTAAAGCCAAAAATGTATAGTGCGGCAAACAATACGTAGTGTATTTTTGGATAAATGAGTGACAAAAGCGGTAGCGTGCAGTCAAAATGGCGCGATATAAAGAACATATTGAAGGTTTCGTCAATACCAAGGAGCATAAACGCCTCGTTTGCTATCATTGCCACAGTAACAAGGGATGCAAAAACGGGGATTGATTTTAAGAAGAACCAAAGGTTTATTTTCTTTCTTGAATAAACAAGGAAGAAAACGCCGAGCACGATTTGCAAGCCGTGGTGAACCATTGTTTGAATGCTAATGCCAACAACGTGCGAGAAAACGTCACCAGGGTAGCAGAAAACCGCCGTGCCTGCAAAAAGCGAGAACGTTCCCATATATGCAATAAATGCATCGCGGAATTTTGAATCCCTTTGCAAGAAGATAAACGGCAAAACGTAAAGCGGTGTTGAGCAAAGCTGATACGGGAAGGCGTACCATTGATAATCCCATTCAATTAAGGTTGGCTCAACTGAATAGCTATATACAAATTGCTTGTAAATCTCAAAGGTTATCATTATAAGCCAACAGATTAAAGCTATTATGCGAAACGCTTTGTCAGAGCAATTCTTGAACTTGAAGCAAAGGAAAAGCGTAACACCAATGGCAAGAAAGATGAAAAAGAAATGAAAAAGTCCGTAGCCCTGTGGCATCGTTTCCGTTTGAAAATCAAGTAAAGATAATAATGTCGTCAATAATTTCATATTTTATTTCCTTTTATTTATTAACTATTTGTGAACTATTTTTAACATTCGTTCATAAATCAAATAGATTTTAACATCTTTCTTATTATATAGCAATACCAAAGGTGATAAATTAACAAAAAATTAAAATTCAAGAGTTAATTTCAAGCAAAAAGCGAGCCGAAGCTCGCTTTTTCATTCATTTTCGACTTCTTCTGCTCCGCACCATATGCAAAAGCCTTTTTCAAAGTAGCAATCTACCTTGGGCAAAATGTCGTTTCGGTAAATCTCGTCGCACTCGGTGCAGCCTATGATGGAATAGCCTTCTTCCTTACAGGTTGGCTCCTTATATTCCTTTTGCACAGGCGTATGAGGTGCGCCATAATAAGGTCCGTATTCCGTTCCACACTCGTCACAATAGTTATCACCGTCGTCGTCATAATGCGGCTCAAAATACGTTTCGCCAAGATAATCACAGTTGCAGGTATATATGCGCTTGTGAGCTTCATCTGTGGTTTCCCATTCATACGTGTGCTCGTGCAAATATTTATCCTTGTGTACGGCTTTTAGCGCACTTTCTATAAATGCGATAATGATTTCACCGCTCACAAGACTATGCGCTTCAAATGAAATTTCGATTTTCGATTTTTCAACGTATCCGCCCGAGCCATTTGTGGGCATTTGTTCATCCGCTGTCAGCTCCACAAGCAACAAAGGTTCGTTAATATAGCCGCTATCCTTATATTTGACAGATAATGCACCATCGTCAATGCTCGCTTGATAATAAATTGTGCCCTCGTCAAGCCCAGTGCGTGCAAGCTCGACCGTTGTTTTTCCGTCAAAATCTTCGAAGGTGAAAACGGCACAGTTTTCATACGCTTTATACGTTAGTCCCTTCTCGCTTCCAAATATAACATCAAAAATGCTACAGGACGTAAGGCACAAAAGCGTTAAAGCTAACGTTAAAACAAATATTATTGATTTTTTCATTCCATTACCTCCTTAGGTTATTTCAATTTTAGTATAGCATATGGTGCTAGGAAATGCAATAATAAATATTTCGACTCTCGCATTAATAAAACAATGGCGGGAGGCGTTTCTTCCGCGTATCCACCAAAATCAAAAAGGCACCCGAAGGCGCCTTTGATTTTGGTGGATACGGCGGGAGTCGAACCCGCGTCCGAAGACCACTTGATATGAATTTCTCCGTAGGCAGTTAATCTATTGGTGCTTCCCCTACAAAACGCCGATTAACAGGCTTTTATTTGGGTATTGTCTTTATGCTTGATTGATACAGACAAGACTCTCAATTCAAGTTCACCTCTCACTTTACGCTCAGTCTTGGGGCGAGGTACTCCCAAGAGGAACGGGTGGCGCATTTGGCCACAGCACTGCCGCTAATCGCCCCGAAGGGCAATTAGTTAGGCAGCCATACGAACTTTATTGTTGTCGTTTATTATTTAAGTTTAGCCATTATACGGGATTAGCCAGCCCGCTACGCTTATCATACCTCACAGTCCCCGTCGAAACCATTACGTACCCATATCTGATAAAACTTTTGTGGCAATTGCTCTGTAGGCGGCGGGAGCAAGCCCCCGCCCTACAAATCATGATTAGCTTTTATGAGATTTTAATACATTATAATTCCAAAGCCTTCGCCTGTTCTGCCGCCGTCAAGTAAGTATTGCTTGAAGGCGCGGCGCATGCTTGTGTTTTCGGGATAATCGTTTACGTTGCCTGTGTAGTCCATATCGAAAAGGCGCCAAGCATCGTTATACTCGCCCTCTTTGTCCTCTGAATTCCAGGTTACGTCAAACTCGTGAATAAATCTGTACGTATTTGAGTGCTTAGGGAAAACCTCAAGGGTTTTAGAATAAAGGAGCCAGCTATGGCACACGAAAACAACCTGCTTATTTGGGATTTGGTCGATAAAGAACTTTGCGGCTTGCGCATAAGAATCATCTGTCGCTTCCTTTGTTACGGGTGTTTCGCTTCTTGGAATGTGAACGCCAATAACCTTGTCACCCTTAACGAGCTTTTTGCCGTTCTTTTCGTAGTCCTCACCGTTATACGTTGACATTTCAAATTGCAATCTGCCAAGGGCGAATCGAGTCATATCGAAAAATCCGGGGAACCACCAAGCAACAAATGAGCCGATAATATTCTTAACCAGCTTGCACTCCTCAAGCTTGTATCTTAAATCAAGCATTGAATCGCGGTAGATTTGTGCGGAAATTCCGCGCTCGTCATAAAGCTCCTTCAAATGCTTAGAAAAGCACATAAAGATAAGAAGTCCTGCTGTATATGGATGAACGCCTGCATTTCTGCCCGCATTCTCTGCCTTTACAAGCGCGTCGTTATAGTAATCGATATGTATTGACTTGTTATAATCCTCGACTACCTTATTAAAAAGAGATTTAGCGCTCCAATTGCTTTGGATTTTGTCATATTCCTGAAGCAAAAATTTTGCATCATTCTCCTTATATTCAAATTCCTTCATAAAATTTTCAAGATATGCTCTCATTAGTCAATTCCGCCTTTCATTGTTCTTTCCATCATTCTGTTTGCATCGCGCTTAGCATCGCTTTCGCGCTTATCGTATAGCTTTTTACCCTTACAAAGACCAATTTCCATCTTTACACGCGAGCCCTTGAAGTAAAGGGACAAGGGTACCAAGGAATAGCCGTCTCGGGTCAAGTAGCCGTTTAGCTTCATTATTTCCTTTTTGTGCATAAGGAGTCGCTTGTGGCGGAGTGGGTCTTTGTTAAAGACGTTGCCCTGCTCGTAGGGGCTGATATGCACGCCAAGGGCAAGCAGCTCTCCTGCATAAACCTTGCAAAAGGAGTCCTTTAAGTTGACCTTGCCAGCACGCAAGGATTTAACCTCTGTGCCGAAAAGCTCAATGCCTGCTTCGTACTTTTCTTCAACAAAATAGTCGTGATATGCTTTTTTGTTTTGAGCAATTATCTTTACGCTTTTATTATCAGCCATTTAAGTCTCCTTTCATTATTTTTAGGATAAAATGCAACCATAGAAAAGTATATCATATAATTTTGAAATTTTCAATAGCATAATTTGTCGGAATTGACAAAAATAAAAGTATATGATAAAATTAATTAAAAATAGCTTGAAATTAAGAGGGGGACAGATGGAATACGAACTAATAAGGTCAGAGCGGCGCACATTCTCCCTGCAAATAAAGCGCGACGGAAAAATTTTGGTGCGCGCACCGCTCAAAGCGAGCAAAAAAGCTATCGACGAGTTTGTTTCAAAGCACGAAAGCTGGATAAAAAGCAAGCTTGAAATAGTAAAAAACAGACACGTGGTCGAGGATTTTTCAGAAAACGAGATAAAAGAGCTTAAAAACAAGCTTAAAGAAATTATAGCACCAATTTTGGAAAAATATTCAAAAATAATGGGTGTTGAATATACAAAGGTATCGATAAACTCCGCAAAGGGGAGATTTGGCAGCTGTTCTTCAAAGAAAACGTTAAATTTTTCGTATCGACTTGTACTCTATCCATGCGAGGCAATTGAATACGTTTGTGTGCACGAGCTTGCACACCTGAAGGAAATGAACCATTCAAAAAAATTTTGGCAAATTGTCGCTTCAATTTTGCCCGACTATAAAAAGCGAAAGGAATTACTGAAAAAATAATATGAACATAGTAATTTTAGATTATAAAACACTCGGTGACGACCTCGACCTTAGCGGTGCTGAAAAATTCGGCAAGGTGATAAAATACCCAACCTCGACGCAGGAAGAAGCCAAGGAAAGAGTGCGCGAGGCGGACGTAATTATTGTAAATAAAGTAAAAATGACCGAGGACGTGGTTAAAAATGCGCCTAATTTGAAGCTCATTTGTGAAACCGCAACAGGCTACGACAATATAGATTTATCATACTGTCAGAGCCGCGGAATAAAGGTTGCAAACACCCCTGCCTACTCTACCTCGTGCGTTGCTCAGGTGACTGTTTCAATGGCGCTTTCGCTTATGACACACTTGAACGAGTACAGAAATTTTGTGCATAACGGCTCTTATCAAAAAAGTGTAAGCGCGAATATGCTTGAACCGATTTATCACGAGGTGGAAGGTCTTACTTGGGGGATCATTGGCTTTGGCAATATCGGGCGCAAGGTTGCATCAGTTGCCGAGGTGCTTGGTTGCAAGATTTTAGTAAATAAGCGCACCCCTGTGTCTGATTTTCAGTGTGTTGACCTTGAAACAATTCTGAAAAAATCCGATATAATTTCTATCCACTGCCCTCTTTCAAACGAAACGCGCGGAATGATTGGCAAGGAGCAGCTTGAAATGATGAAAAAAAGCGCTATTATAATTAACGTAGCGCGCGGTGCTATATGGGATGAGGACGCGGTTGCAAACGCAATCCTTGACGGCACAATTGGTGGTATGGCTTGTGACGTCTTTTCACAGGAGCCGCTGCCAAAGGAGCATCCGTTTAACAAAATTTTAGATAAGGAAAACGTAATTCTAACGCCGCATATGGCTTGGGGCTCTTTTGAGTCCAGAACAAGATGCTTTAACACCGTGCTTTCAAACATCGAGGCGTACCTTGACGGACGTGAGCAGAATTTGGTAAAATAATTCATTTTGATGCAAAAACCGCACCTTGGAAACAGGGTGCGGTTTTGTGTTTGCTATTATGATAAATAACCGTTTTGATAAAGTGCTTTTGCAAATTCGTCTGTGATTTTATAATAATCGGAGTCCCAAACGTATTGAAGATAGAGCTCACCGTCGATGGAAACAATATCTATTAAATATATAAACGTCGGATAGTCCTCAAAATGAATTTCATGGGAGCTATACAGGTTGTGCGCTTTATTCTCCCATTTCTGAGAATAAGGCAGCACCTCATCGGTTATGACATCATTTATTCTAAAGGAAAATGTATCGCTAATTTTGCCATTATTGTTCATTATTATCTCGTCAATATCCATTCCCTCTTTTACCCAAAGTTGACCGTTCCTACCAAGATAAATTAGTGTTGGATTATCATAGGAGTCAGCAAAAAAATTCCAAGTGACAGCCAAAATATAACTGTACGGTAAGGTTGCAATTTTGATACAATTCTCTGATTCGGTATCATACAATCTAACTTTGCCGTTATTATTTCGTGTTTCAACGTATCTCATTTCATTATAAATGATAACGTTCTCTTCGCCCTCGGCGACCTTTATCGTACCCTCGGGAGAAAGCTCACGCCAAAAGCGACCGTAATGCGGCCACGCCTCGCTGCAAGAGGTCATAAAAAAGGTGCATATAAGAATAGTCAAAGCAACTGTCAAAAATTTAACAAGATTTCTTCTGTTTTTCATAAATCCACCGCCTTTCTAATGTCAGAATATCATATTAATTTTGTAAAATCAAGAATTCGAGTTTGTTTATGGCTCATTTGTGATTTTCCTATCCTCAATATCCAAAATGAGGTCTTCATATGGCATTGTGAATCTATATTCTATATAGTCCTTATGTATAGCATACGGTTCTATTTCTCGAAGTCCAACAAAAAGCTTTCTTTCATATCCTTCATTCGGATGCTTCACTTGTACGGCAATTTCATTTCCACCGATATAGGTGCTATTTGGCACGTTATAAAACAAGCTCTCGATCTCAGTATCGTCATCAATCCATTTTGAATCGAATTTTCTATAATCGTCTAAGCAAACGTAATATTCAATTGGTCCGTTTGTTAAAAACTTTACTTTGTATAGAGGAATTTCAATTTTTTCACCCGTTTCCTCAAAAACAACCTCGACGTAATCCGCAAAGTTGTGCGTATCAAGCGGTAGCGTGCCTGCGTCAATTGTTAAATTGATTTTTTCACTTGTGGCTGAGCCGTTTTTGACGTTTATTCCAATTTCAAAATATTCAAGCGGTGCGTGTGTGCCTGTTGGACCGCCAAACTGCTTTATTTCATATCTTTCGCCAGAGTCGGATTCAACAATTTGCGGTAATTTGATAAAAATTTCTCCATTTGATGTTGAATCCACAATATAGCTTGCACCGCGCAAGCGTGCAGTTCCCTTTCTGTTATTAAGCCCTGCATAATATGAAGCTAAGCCGTTTTCGTACGGCTCGTCGAATTTTTTTATAACCTCGCCGTCTTTATAAAAGCACGAGGACATACATCCGGAAAGAATTGTTACTATTATCAAAAGCATAGCTACTAAAATAATTGTTTTGATTTTTGTTTTCATAAGCAATTTCTCCTTTATTGACGTAAATATTATATTCTTGATATTATTAGAAATTAAGCTTCGTTATTTGTTTTCACAATTTTAATTTCAGTTACCGTATTTTCATAAAACATAGTTCCCGAGATCTCCTGCGAAATAAATGTGTTTTCGTCTATGAGTTCTCCGCGTGCGAAAAAAATCTCTTTTTCTTGTCCTCCCGAAGCATCGTAAATACGTAGCGTTACGTTGATTGGCGTTATAGCCGTGAACTCCATTTTGATGGGAATAACGGTACCGTTCACCATCCACTCACCCTTTTGCGCTTCAAAGTTATACCAAAAGTTTTGAGAGTCTTCTTTGTAAATCTTATCGTTCATATTGAAAAAATCAATATAGATTTGAGAAACCCAGCTGAAATAAAAATCCAAGTCCTTATCAACGGAAAATGTAATCGGAATCTTTTCTTCGGTTTTGGGATTTATAAGATATGATGAATTCATAACACCCTTTTCAAAGCTGTACGTATGGTTGCAGGAGCTTGAATGAATATGGTCTTTTTCATTAGGATCAAATATTTCAATATTGCAAACAAGTCCACCATCGCCATTTTCAAACATCGATGGTTTAAGGTAGTGTTCCAAATAAACCGCTTCTGTTCTATCTCCCTTTACCCATTCGCCATAGTAATTAAATTGAGAATTTCTACTAAACAGAATACGAATATATTCATTTTCGGATATTGTATAAACAATTACACAGTCATCATCAGGCATTTCCAAGTCCTCAAGTGGCGTTTGGTGGCAAGAGGTAAAAACAAATACAAGCACTATTAACGAAACGGTAACAGCGATTAATTTAATGTTTTTCATCTTCTGCTCCTTTTTTAGCTTTTTTCTTGTTTACAATCTGATATATCAATACAGGGAACAAAAATACCCAGTACAATGCAAAAAACAAGTATTTTAGAACGATAAAGCCATCAAGAAAGAATGCAAACACCCAAACGTTGACACAAATCGGGAGTAAAGCAAGCGAAATTCCAAGGAACACCTTGCACCACACCGGCATATCGGAGAATTTGGCTGTATTGCCGCTTGCTTTGTTTTCCTTTCCAAGCTTAATATTTAATAAAAGCATCATACCGACAACGAAAACAAGCACGCCTAAGCTGAAAATGATTTTAAGTGCTACTATGGAGAGAATAACGCCAACTATTTTTGATTCCGTAAGCGCAAGAATAAATACTAATAAAGAAAATTCAAAAATAGAGGAATGTAGGAATGATATAAACGAAGCAAGCGTTCCTATTTTTAATGCTCTTTTGAGTCCTTTTGAATATACTTGCTCACTTGGAGACGGAATTGTTCTGAAAACACAATAAAAAATAATCAGTGCGGTAGTGGAAACAACAAATGCAAATATGTATAAAACCAAACCAATTGCACCTATTACACCGTCACCTATATCAAAGCCCGCAACGACGAAAAAGAACTCCGCTATTAAAAGAGGCAGCATAACAGAAATCGCGAGTACTATTGAAAACAAAACTGCGAATTTCTTTTTTTGAGATGATAAGTATTTTTGGATTTTCTCAATTTCATCATTCTTCTCAATTCGCTCACACGCGAAAAGCTCTTCAACGGTGATTTCAAATATTTCAGCGATTTTGGGTATTAGGCTTGTGTTTGGCTTTGCGCTTCCGTTTTCCCATTTTGAAACCGCCTTGTTTGTAACACCGAGCATTTCACCGAGCTCGGATTGTGAAAGACCCTTTTCTGTTCTCAATTTACAAATGAAATTGCCGAATCTATAATCGTTCATATTGTCGCCTCCTTTGTTTTACAGCTTAATTATATCATTTCCCTTTCTCACTTTTCAAGGTGCGCGCTATCTCTTTTTGGTAGAACATTGATTTTTAATCAATTCTAACGAAAAAAGACGAGGAAAATCCCCAAGAAACTACACCTCATCCACCATAGGTCTACTTTAGCAGTGCACAAAAATCCCTCAGTCAGCCGAGCTGACGCCCTCTAGCCGAGGCGGCAACCCTTTTGTCGCGTTGCGACATTTCCCCTCGCAGGGGAATAACCCTTTACAAAGGAGCCCTCTTTGTCGCGAGCGATGTTTCCGCACAAATCACACCCACAAGGAACGCCATCTAAACAAATGGGAAGGCAAAATTTAGAGGCTGTCGCATTAGCGACGCCTCTTTTTAGGGGGTAGTGAAATGAGTGCAGAAGGCGTGAACTCGTACACGTCGGCGTACTTAGTACGGTAGAGTGCGAGGTCGCGTCTAAAAAACAGACACAAAAAAATGAAGAGAACTTGCAATTTTTGCA
>JBGVIN010000044.1:0-8257 GCA_045123255.1 Eubacteriales bacterium | reverse complement strand
GTGCGAGGTCGCGTCTAAAAAACAGACATAAAAAGAGGAGTACTTGCGAAAAATCGCAAGTACTCAACCTTATTTATACTTTATGGTTTCATTTTATTAAGATTTTATTTGAGATGTGTCTGTTTTTGTTCTGTGCTTATTGCAACATCCCCGATATTGATTGATTAAAAATTATTCCTCTTCTTTACCGTATACTTGGTTGTATGAGGTGAATACGTACTTATCGCCGTCGAGCTTTTCGCCCTCTTGGATGTACGCTGCGTTTTTGCCATCAATTACGTATGCGCCGAAGGCAAACTCAGCTGCCTTTTGTGCATCGGTTTCAAAGCCGAAGATTTTAATTGACATAATTGAAAAATCTCTTGGCAACGTTGCCGCGATAACTCCGCTTGCAATTTCGCCGTTTTCGTTTACGATATCGTTTTCACCGAGAATGCTTCTTGTTACAACGAAAAGACCGTAGTTAACAGTTTCGCCTGTGATTTTCTCGTATTTTCCGATTGCTTCGGGGTTGACAACCACGCAGATATCGATAACGCCCTCTTCATATTCGGGAGTTGAGTGACCCTTTACTGTAAAGAGCGCAGGGATTTTTTCGTTTTCATCGTACATTTCGCAAAGGATGCACTTTGTCACAACCTTGATAGGTTCAAGGTATGAGGTAACAATTGTGTCTGTTTCGGTATTGCCGTGAACGCCGTTATTATATGCCAAGCAGTTACTGTAATTTACAACGAGGTTAATGCCTGTATAGGTTGCGTTTTCGTCATATTTCTCGCGTGTGATTACGTTTGCACCTGCAAGTCTTGTGCAAGCTGAGAGTGCGCTTGCGTTCTTACCTGTGTAGATGTATACTGCGTTTGCAGGCTGACTACCCGTGAAGGTATCTGCAATTGAGGTAACCGTGTTTGGAATATATACAAGTGCGAGCTTTTCATTACCATGGAATGCGTTTTCACCAATTGTTGTAACAGTATTTGGAATTTTGATATACGTTAATTTGGTTGCACTTTGGAATGTTTTTGAAGCAATTTCGGTAATTTGGCAATTCTCGAAATTCTCTATTGTTGTCAAAGCATAGGTTTGTAAAAACGCGCCTGAGCCGATGCTTGTAACGGTTGAGGGAATATAAATGCTTGGGAGAGTGCGACAATCGTTAAACGCATCGCTACCAATGGTTTGGAGCTTTGAGGTAGGATTGATTGTAAATGAACCGCCGTTCTTAAATGCCGATCTGAATGCTTGTGACTCTATTGTAGTAACGGAATCAGGCAATGTGAAAACAAGTGTGCTTGAATCTTGGAATGCGCTTGCGCCTATTGTTGTAAGGCTTGTCATTTCAGAGATGTTAACAATTTGCACCTTGCCGCAGCCCCAGAAGGATGAGTTTGGAATTTTTTCAAGATTTTTTGGAAGCCTGATGCTTTCAAGCTTTGTGCATGCATTAAACATTGATGTGCCGAGTTCGGTGTCATCACCCTCAAAAACAACTGTTTTAAGTGATGAACAGCCATAGAATGCGGTGTTGCCTACAGTAGTAACACTACTTGGGATTGTAATGCTTGTAAGTGATGAACAGCCATAGAATGCGCTGTTGCCTACAGTGGTAACACTACTCGGAATTGCAATGCTTGTAAGTGAGGTGCACTGTCTAAACGCTTCACTTCCTATGCTTGTAACGGCGTTTGGTATCGTAATGCCCGTAATAGCTGTTGATCTGAATGCATTTGAGCCTATTGAGGTTACTCCGTTTGGAATTTCAACTGAGGCAAGAGCTGAGCAGTTGTAGAATACGTTATTTCCTAAGCTTGTAACTCCACTTGGAATAGTTACGCTTGTAAGTGACGTGCAGCTCTCAAACATGCTTGGAGCAAGTAAAGTTAAATTATCGATATTAACGTCTGTAAGAGCTGAGCAACCATAGAATGTTCCACCATTTTTGTGAATTGAAGGATTGCCTTCAATTGTAACACTTGTCGCGCTTTTACAATTTTTGAATGCGGATGAGCCAATAGAGGTAATTGTTGACGGAATTGTAATCGTTTCAAAGCCACAGCCCTCAAATGTATTGTCATTGATAGCCGTCGCACTACCGAAATCAAATGACTTTAATCCTGTCCAGTCCTTAAAGAATTTGCCGCCGTATGAAACTGTTGGCATACAGTTAACAAACCATTTAACCTCCACACATTTAGTAAACGGAGATGACGGTGGCGTCATTCTTGAAACAGGCTTGTCACTACAGCCGTGGGTTTTAGCAACAGAAAAGTCAATGCCCGTTGCGGTTGACATATCAACCTCTTGGGTGAATTCAACGTCGGAATAAAATTTGTATTTTGCGAAATTAATGTGTGGGTTGCCGCTTTCGGCATTTTGAGTATAAACGGTAATATACTCGTCGCTACCTGAGAATCTTGCACCAAATTCAATGTACTGCGCGGGTGTCTCGGCACTAACTGCGATAACGAACGCGAAAATAAACATTGAAATGAGCGCAATTGTAAGTAAAATTTTCTTTTTCATTTTTTCTCTCCTTATGTCAAAAATTACTATACGAAATTATTTTATCATACTAAAGTATAAATTTCAAGTAGATATATAAAAAAAGCGCAAAAAGGGACGGATTTCTCCGCCCCTTCAATTGCTTTGTTAAAAATTATTCCTCTTCCTTACCCTTTACTTGGTTGTATGAGGTAAATACGTATTTATCGCCGTCGAGCTTTTCGCCCTCTTGGATGTACGCTGTGTTCTTGCCGTCAATTACGTATGCGCCGAAGGCAAACTGAGCTGCCTTTTGTGCATCGGTATTGAAGCCGAAGATTTTAATTGACATAATTGAAAAATCTCTTGGCAACGTTGCCGCGATAACACCGCTTGCAATTTCGCCGTTTTCGTTTACGATATCGTTTTCGCCGAGGATTTTTCTTGTTACAACGAACAAGCCGTACTCAACCTCTCTGGCCGTTAGCTCCTCGTAAGCTTCTATTACCTCGATGTGCATAACTACCGAGATATCAACGCCGTTTTCTTCATCCTCGCTTGATGAATAACCCTTATTTGTAAAGAGCGCGGGATAGCTTGCCTCGTCCTCTATTTTAGAAATTTCATCACAATATAAACACTTGTAAGCCTTAAAGCCAAGCTTATCGTAACCGTTTTTGAAGACAACGTCCTTCAAAATATCACTCTCGGTGTGATAATCAAGTAGTGGAAGGAAAACTATTTCCGTGCCGTACGGTGCGTTTTCAACGTTGTTGATTTCAGCGTTAAGAGTTGAAATGGTTTTATAGGCATTAGTTCTGTAATCCTCGCCGCACGGACAATTTGTAACGTAGCCTGCTGTGCCCTTGGTAACGCAGGTTGACTCCGTAATTGTCGCTGCATAGTAAGGATGTGCTATGCCTTGGTAAATTGTGTATGCACAGTTTTTAAGTGTGCTTACACCTGAAAGTGTATATAATTCAACGCCTATAACCGTTCTGTTTACGAATGCATTATCATTAATGCTAAGAGTGTCACCGTGGTGATATATTCTGATTGGCTCGGTTTGTCCGCCCTTACCCTCTCTAAAATCAGCGGTTGAGGTTGCGCTTCCGTTACAGCAGAATACGTATTGGTCGATGTAGATAATATCCATCAAAACAACCTCTTCAAGTGCATATACACAGTCAAAGGGCTTGTTCCAAATCTTTTTATCGGAGATACAGTTTCTGCCGAAGTACGCGTATTTTAAGTTCGGTGAGCCGTAGAATGCGGCACCGCCCGTAAAATTAATATTCGAGTCATCAGGGAAGATAACCTCAGTAAGACCTGATTGGTTAAATGAGTTTTCACCGAATGAATATGTGCTGCCTGCGCACATTTTAATAGCGGTTACGTTCTTTTTACCGCTGAATGATTGCTTATCAAACGTAATATCAGCACCTGAAACGTTTGAGGTGATTTTTTCAACAGTCGTTGATTTTATAGCTTTGAAAATAACCTTTGCGGCTTTAATTTCAATTTCCTTCAAGGCTTTAAGTGAGCTTAAATCGGAAATTTCAATGCTCGTGCCGTTTCCGATTGTAATCTTTTCAAGCGTTTCGCTTGCAATTCCGTTAAAGAATTTAACGCCTGCAGGAATTTCAAGCTCTACAATCTGCGCGCTTGTAAATTCAGCTGTATCCTTAAGTCCTGCTATTTCACAAATTGCGCTTGCACCGAAGCCGACAATCTTGAAATCAATTACGTCGCCTGCCTTTACGGTGTAGGTCTTTCTTTCACCGTCAATTAAAGCAACCACGGTAATTTCAATATCGGTTGGCTGATAGATAGCGATTTCCTCTTTTTCCGTTTCGCATTGTGGGCAATAATATACGTTTAAGCCGTTTACGTCGGGCGTTGCAGGAATGGATTTTTCAAGGTTGAGCTCCCACACGTGGTCACAGTTTGCTTCTTTTAGCTTGTACCAAACCGTGCCATCGCCATCGGTTTCCTTGTAAAGCATATAAGTGTCGGGCACTAAAAGCGCAAGATTCCTCGCGTCTGCTTCGCTAATTGCATATTCACCGCTTGTTATAGGTGAAATAACAAATTTATTTGAAAGAATGAAGCTATCAAAGATTACCGCATTGGGGTCTGTAAGCTTGATTTTTCCGTCAAGGGTAATATTTGCATAAACATTGGTAGATTTTTCATTTGTGAAAATGAATGGATCTGAGCCTGTAAGGGTAACAGTTGCAGTGTCGTAAATTTTGATAGTTGCATTTGATGTAACGGAAGCGCGTATTAAGTTCTTGGCGTTAACCGTACCTGAAATATGCATATCAGGGCAATCACCGTAGTTATCCTTTGTGATTCTTACAAAGTTGTAAGGTGTTGTGAATTCAACGTCCTTACCAATCCAGCAGCGCTGCATTGTGTCCCAGTCACCGTATCCGTGCGGCTCATATACAATGCCGGCGGTTTGACTGTCATTATTGTTTAACGTTTCAGGAGCGTGGATAAGTTTACCGCCACCGATAACGGCACATCCGCCACGGTAGTTATAAATAGCTTGGTTGTTGTGCGTTACAGTAAGGGTGTGACCGTTCAAATCGTAAACGCTCATTCCCCAGTTGCTATACAAATCCTGTGAAATTGTGATGTCTGCGCCAAGTCTGACGTAGTTATTGGTTTTAACCGCAACTAAATCCTCAGCGGTTGACACCTCAACACCGTATGCCTCGAAAAGCATAGTGCTTTCGGTGAAGTTAACGGTTGAGCCAGGGGCGTAGATTGTGCCGTCCTTGGTGAACCAGCCGTAGAACACTCTATCAACCACCGTTCCGTCAGCAAGCGTAACCGTTGAATTGTTCGAGAGCTTCGTGTCTCTTAACGTAAAAGAGCCATCCTCGTTTGGCTTTGCCGTTTCACGCACACCGCCACTGTACCAATTGTAGGTAACCGTAATTCCGTCGTCGGCAAACGCGGTTACAGCAAAAATAGCTGTGAAAACCATGCATAATGAAATCATTAATGCAACTAAAAACAGTTTCTTTTTCATAATTTTCTCCTTAAAAATTAATTTACAGTATTATTTTACCATATATTTTTTATTTTTTCAAGAAATATTTTAAGAAAGGGACGGATTTCTCCGCCCCTTGGGTTTTATATTTTACGCTACAACACCGTTGAAGGTTACGTATGCGTGCTTGCTGCCCTCGGCGGGCGTGCCGTCTTGAATATAGGAAACGGTTTTTGCGCCGTTCTTTTCAGAGATTACGTATGCGCCGATAATAAAGAGTGCATTTCTTTGCTCCTCGGTATTAAAGCCGAAAATCTTGATATCTAAAAGTGAGAATTGCTCTCTTGGTATTTCAGCTGAGATAACGCCTGAGAGAATTTCGCCGTTTTCGTCTAAAATATCGTTGTTGCCAAGCACCTTTTCAGTTGCGGCGTAAAGACCGTATTTTACTGCTTCGCCTGTGATTTTTTCGTATGCCGCGATTGACTCGTCATTTACTCTAAATCCAAGTGTGATAACACCCTTTTCGTATTCGGCAAATGAGTAGCCCGAGTTTATAAACATCGGCTCGTAGGACTCGGTTACGTTATCCTTTTGGCAATTTGTACATTTTGAAGCGTAATAGAATTCGTTTTCGTAGCCTGTGAAATTAAAGCGCTCGTCCTCTAATAGACCATTGCAAAATTCGCAGGTGGTTGCGCCGTAGAAAATAGTATTTTTTGTGTATGTAGCCTTAGGATCATACTCGGAAAAGGGCTTTTTCTCATAGCCTGATAGGTCAGAGGACATTGCCACAAACTCATTAACATTATTTCCTGCATAAATGATAACTCTCGGCTTTGTATCGTGCAAAAAATCACTGTTAAGAGAATCATTTGAGTCAAGTGCAGGCATAACAAGCATTTTCAACGTAGAGCCTGTGTGGGCAAGCATATGCTGCCCAAAGGAGCTCATGCTGTGTGGGAACACAAAGGTTGTAACAGGACAGTAAAGGAAGTTGTTGTTTCCTATTGTGGTAAGCGTTGACGGGAATTTGAAGTTGGTAATACCCTTAGCACTTCCGTATCCCCAGCTATCTATTGTAGTAACGTTTGTGTTAGAAAGGTCTCCGCTTGTGAGATTCCAGCAATCTCTAAAAGCATTCTTACCAATTCTTGTAAGTGTGGACGGATAGTCAACTGTTACAAGTGCGTTACAGTTCCAAAAGCAGTAATCACCGTATTCAGCAATTTTTGCCTTTGCCGCAGAAACGCTTTTCAAGTTTTTGCAATCCATAAACTGAGCATTATAAAAATTGATACCATTTGAAGCATCTGTATTTTCAATTTTTACAGTTTCGAGGCTCGTAACTCTTCTAAAAGCATGCTCACCAACAGTCGATACGTTTGCGCCTATAACAAGGTGCTTAATTTTTCCGTTAACATCACCGTTTACTTGTCCAAATGCGTTTGAGGCGATTTCAGTTACCTTATAAGTAACTCCATCATCTGTCGTAATCGTTGCAGGAATTGTAACCGTTTCAAGAACACATTTTGATCTGTTTTCAGCGTTTACTATTGCGTATGCGTTCTCGCCACTACCTTTCAAATCGTAGTAAATGCCGTCGATTTCAACCGCGAATGCGCTTATTGCAAAGAGGCAAATCATCAAGCAAGTAAGTGAAATTGCAAGTAAGATTTTCTTTTTCATAAGGTATCTCCTTAAATAATAATTTATTTTATATTAACACACATTTTATTGATTTGCAAGTGCTTTTGGAATTTTTTGAATTTCTTGATAAAATTTTATGCAATAAGCACTTTTAGGTTGAATTTCAGAATTGACTGTGGTATAATTACGTTATCACAAAAAAACAAATCGAGGTACTTATGAAAAGACTATTTGACGAGCATAAAATAAGAAAGGTTACCGACCTTGGCGGCGCGTGGAAATTCACCCTTGACCCCGACAAAAAGGGTATAAACGAAGGATGGCAAAACGGCCTTCCGTACGGTGAAACGGTTATCGTTCCGTCCGTTTGGAACAACGAGCTTGGAAACATTATGTTTGAGGGATGGGGCTGGTACGAGCGCAAATTTACGACACAGGGTGGCACTTTATTGTTCCAATTCGAGTCAGTTATGACCGAATCTACCGTTTGGCTTGACGGCAAGGAAATCACAAAGCACTACGGCGCGTTTACCCCATTTGAGGTTATCGTAAACGGTATTTCAGCAGGTGAGCATACCTTGGTTGTGCTTGCGGATAGCTCCTTTAACGCACAATCCTTCCCACAAAGATATACCGACTGGTTTAACTACGGCGGTATTGCACGTGACGTTACACTTAACGAGCTTAAGGGCATTTCTATTTTATCAAGCCACATTAAATATGAATTAACCGACGACTTAAAGAGCGCGACTGTTTGGGCAACAGTTGAGCTTTACAACGCGGAAAACGAGGCTTTAACCTCACCGCTTTCAGTAAAGGTTGGCGATAACGTTATTTACTCGGGTGAAATTTCCTTGGGTGCATACGAAAAGACAACGTTTACAACGGAAAAGACCGTAATTGAAGAAATTGAGCTTTGGCAAATTAAGGCAGCTAAGCTTTATACAGCCGTTACCTCAACCGCAACTGACGACTTAATTGACAAGGTTGGATTTAGAAAAATTGAGGTTAAAAACGGAGATATCGTATTTAACGGCAAGTCAATTGAGCTTCTCGGCGTAAACAGACACGAGGAGCATCCTGATTGGGGCTTTGCATTCCCTGCGAAGCTTATGAAAAAGG
>JBGVIN010000043.1:0-13998 GCA_045123255.1 Eubacteriales bacterium | reverse complement strand
TGTGACAAGCTCGGCTATATGGTATTCGGCGAAACGGGAAACTGGGGCGTTGACTGCTCAAATATGAACCATTTAGCACCGTTTTTAATGGAATGGCAAAGAGAAATCGCAAGAGATTTCAACCACCCGTCAATTATCGGCTGGTGTCCGCTTAACGAAACGTGGGACTATGAAAATAGACACCAGAACGACGATTTTATAAGAGCAATGTATTACGCAACGAAGGCGCAGGACTCAACACGTCCTTGCGTTGGCACAAGCGGCAACTATCAGGTTGTTTCCGATATCTACGACCTTCACGACTATCTGCAGGGCAAGGATGAATTTGAGGAAATTTATCTTGCGAAATCATATGAGGAATTTGCCGAGAAATACGACAAGAAGCACGAATGGGTTTCAAGATACCAAAAGAGCAAGGATTACGAAAATATGGCGCTTTATCTTAGTGAATACGGCGGCATAAGATGGGATACCGACGGCGTTGGCGGCTGGGGCTACGGCGATGGGCCAAAGACCGAGGAGGAGTTCCTTGACAGATACGAATACCTCACTAAGGCACTCGTTGACTCACCATACGTTTGCGGCTTCTGCTATACACAGCTTTACGACGTAGAGCAAGAGGTAAACGGACTCTATACTTATGAAAGAGCTCCGAAGTTTGATATGAAGAAGATTAAGGCTATTACACAGTATAAAAGGGAAAAGTAATATGAGTACAGTAAATATTAACTATACAAAGGAAACAGGAAAAATTAAGGTAATGCACGCGGTAAATAACGGCCCTGTCGTAGCAGGCAAGGACCAAACGAGAGGCAACGAGCTTTCTTATCAAGCGGCAAGAATTCCTTATGCAAGAGTACACGACGCTGCATTCCACGCAGGCTACGGCGGAGAGCATACCGTTGACGTTCACGCGATTTTCCCGAATTTCGATGCGGACGTAAACGACCCTGCAAGCTATGATTTTCCATGCACCGACCATTATATGAAGCAAATTATTGAATATGGTGCGGAGCCGTTTTACAGACTTGGCTCTAAAATCGAGCACGGCGTAAAGAAGTACGGAACAATAATGCCCAAGGATTTTCAAAAATGGGCTGAAATATGCGAGCATATTATAAGACACTATAACGAAGGCTGGGCAGACGGATTTCACTTTAATATAAAGTACTGGGAAATTTGGAACGAGCCTGACCTCGACCCCGACGACAGCACGAACAAAAGATGCTGGAGCGGAACAGAGGTTGATTATGCCAACTTTTACGTTATAGCATCTAAGCACTTAAAATCCTGCTTCCCGAATTTGAAAATCGGAGGCCCTGCTTCAGCAGGTGATGAGGCTTGGATGGAGCGCTTCCTTCAAAGAATAACGAAGGTGTCAGACGTTCCCGTTGACTTTTTCTCATGGCATTGGTATTGGACTGAGCCAAGCGACGTTTCCATCAAGGCAACACGCATAAGAAAGCTTCTTCAAAAGTACGGCTACGGTGATGCAGAGAGCATCTTGAACGAATGGAACTACGTTCGTTGCTGGACAAAGGAATTTGTATATTCAATTAAGCAAATTATCGGTATGAAGGGCGCAGCGTTTACCTCTGCTGTTATGTGCCAGCTGCAAAATAATCCCGACGTTGATATGCTTATGTACTACGATGCACGCCCAACCGCGTTTAACGGTCTTTGGGATATGTACACGTATTCTGAGCTTAAAGGCTACTACGCGTTTTATACCTTTGCTAACCTCTATGACCTTGGCACACAGGTTGCTCACACCTCTGATGACGAAACGGTGTACGTTGTAGCCGCAAGGAACGGAAATAAGGCGGGCGCAGTAGTTACCTACTACACGGAAAACGATAACGAGAATAGCAAAATCGTTGAAATTAACGTGGAAGGCGTAGATATGTCAAACGCCAAAATTTACCGCGTTGACGAAAACGATATGTACTCCCCATACCGCAGAACCTCATTCGTTGACGGCAAGCTGACTATCCGCATGGAGCGCAATACTATCCTTTATATCGAAGCATAAAAAAACAAACAAAAAGCATTTCCGTTCCCGCGGAAATGCTTTTTTAATTTGTCGGTTAAATGAAATTGGAAAAACGTAAAAAACGTGCATTTTTTATATAATATAGTCAAATTCCACTAAAAGTTGCGAAAATTTTTCAAAAATATTTGATAAAGGGGTTGAAACGGTGAAAAACCGTTTGCTATAATGAAAACAGAAAGAAACGGAGGTCAAATAAATGAAAACATTAGATGTAGTAAAAACAGGTATTGATAGAAATTTTATAAGGCAATGTGAAGACAAAACAATTATTAGACCTAAAAGAACTTCAAGTGGGTGGGTAAGAGAAGATTATGAGCGAAGAATTTACACACAGGAAGATGTGGAAAAAATATGGGTTACATATTTATGTAGAAAAATGGGATTATCGTTTAACCAAATAAAAAGTTTCTTGAATGGTGAAAATATATCATTAAGACAATCGCTAAATGATCTTATTAACAATTATGAGAAAGAGATTGAAGAAAGAAAAGCAATAATTGAGTTTATGAAATATGTGAGAGGTTTGGGATTTATTCCTAAGCCGCCAAATAATCCGTTGGGTAGCAAAAATTTTACAAGTTACATAAAAGATTTTATGAATCAATTGGATGAAGATGGAAAATTAAAAGAGATTATAAATGTGTCTGAATATATCAGTGAAATCGATAATATTGAAAACACATCGAAAGAGGAAATAGAATATTTGCAAAATTCCATAAACTCGATTTTTCCTAATGCAGAAAACGAATTGTTTGAAAAAATAGGAACACAATATATTGAATTAAAAAGCAATATTCATTTAGAGCCGCAAAATGAACAGGTACAGCAAATAATTCAAAGAATTTATTTGTTAAATAATGAGTTGAATTGTGGAAAATTATCTGTATGGGATTTCGCAATTAATATGCTTGAAATGTTAGATAGTGATTCTGTTTTCAAAGAAAACTTAGTGAAATTTTTGGGCAAAAAAGGTGTGGAGTTTTATGAAAAAGCACTTATACAATTTTTAGTTAAATACAAATTAATAGAAAAGGCAAAAGAAAAATAGGAGTAAAAACAGTGTTATGAACGAATTAAGAAGAACTAAAAGTGTTGAAAAGGTTACTTGCCCAAAAAACAAGAAAAAAATGTTAATAGCTTGCGGAGTTGTTTTAGGCATAGCAGGGGTGACTGTTATGGGTGCAATTTGTTACCATTATATCGTTAAGCACCCGAGTTTTAATAGATGGTTAAGCACAGCGCCTTTGCAAGAAATAGAAAAGGTAAGAGGAAAAATACAAGCAGAATATATGAATCCTAAAGTCAGTTTGGAAAGAAAAACGCAAATATGTGATTTGTTTTCTGTTTTTGATAATGCAATTGAAAAGAGAAAATGGGCGGGGCAACCTTATGTTGGACCTTCATACCACCGTGAGCATGGATTTGGCTTGTATAAACAAGATTGAGAGGAGAACATATGCTGAAATTAAAAGATAAAGAAATTAGACAAATTGTTTTGAACAATGAGGGATTCAAGATTACCGAAAAAAAGTATGAATATAAGTTTCACAAAGGGTATGTTCTCAAAATAGAAGTAATTAGTGCCGATGAGGAATTTGTACATACATATACAGAATGGTTAAGCCGCTGGAAAACTAGAAGATTTATCAAAAAGCACTTAAAAAACATAAGATTTGTAGCATAAAAAATATTTCTAAAACGTATTGCAATAAAAATATGCATATGTTAAAATAATAGCGCAAACTGTAGTTGGAGTATTTGATATGGCTTTAATAAGAGATTTATTGCATTATTGGTTTCCGAGGATATTTCGCAGTAGTGAACAGATTATTGAAGAAAAGCGAATAATGGAAGAAATAAAGCAAAAAGAAATTCAACGAAAGAATACTCCTTGTATTTTTTCGGAAGATTTAACTAAAAGTGAATTTGAACAAATAGCGTTAGAGATTAGTGAACCAATAAAAAGACTTACGATTAAAGTTGACAATCAATTTCTTACCGGAGTTGTGAGAACTCAAAGTGGAATAGATACTTGGAAATTTATTTTAGATTTTAATGATTTTGGAGTAGTTACAGGAAAATATTGGTGGATAGATAAAGGTAATCCCGATTCCAAAATACCTGAAGCGTATGCTATGCAATTACAAGAAGCAATAGTTTTATATATTAAAAATAAACAAGACCATACAAATATTATAAGTTTCGAAAAATAGCTTCTACAAATTTGATATTTTAAGATTAAAAAGCATTTCCGTTTTGCGGAAATGCTTTTTTGATAAATTCAGCATAAACCTTAAAATCAAGATTAAACAAATAGAGAATAGCGGGTATTACTATTATTTTTGTTTACTTTTTATTTTTCTTGTGTTATAATAATACAAACTACCCTTTTGAAGGAGAAAAATATGGATAACAATCAAATGGAAAAGCGATACGGGCTATTTACCGCTATTTGTATGGTGGTGGGCATAGTTATCGGCTCGGGCGTGTTCTTTAAGGCGCAGGACATATTAAATTACACGGGCGGTAATATGCTTATCGGCATTCTTGCCTGGATAATCGGCGGTATCGTTATGATAATTTGTGCGTTCAATTTCGCTAATTTCGGCACGAAATACGTTAAGGTTAACGGCGTCGTTGACTATGCCGAGGCGATTGTCGGAAAAAAATACGCATACATGATAGGTTGGTTTGTAACAACCATTTATTACCCTGCTATGACCTCGGTGCTTGCTTGGGTTTCGGCAAGATATACCTTAGTGCTTTTTAACCCAAAGGCCGACGTCACAAGCGGTCTTTGTATGGCGCTTGCTTGCTTTTATCTTTGCCTTGCGTACGCGGTCAACGTTCTTTCCCCAAAAATTGCGGGAAAATTCCAGGTTAGCGCAACGGTAATTAAGCTTATTCCCCTGGCAATAGTTGTCGTAGTTGGTACTATCGCAGGACTTATAAACGGAAACACCGTAGGTGCATTTGCCTTATCCTTTGAAAACACAGGCGCTAATTTTGATAGCGTTTTTGCGGGAATTGCTGCGGCAGCCTTTGCATACGAGGGATGGTGCATTGCCACCTCGATAAATTCAGAGCTTAAAAACCCGAAAAAGAATTTGCCGCGCGCTCTTGTAATAGGTACTGCTATAATTATGGTTATATATATTACCTATTTCGTGGGTCTTTCGGGCGGCGTGTCAATTGACGTGCTTCGCGCTGAGGGCGCAGGTGCGGCATTTACAAATCTCTTTGGCAGAGTAGGCGCTACGGTTATAAATTCACTTATCGTCATTTCCTGCCTTGGCACATTAAACGGACTTATGCTCGCAAACACACGCTCGCTTTACTCACTCGCAGTAAGAGGAAACGGGCCGAAGCCAAAAATGTTCTCACAAATAGATTCCCAAACGAATATGCCCGTAAATTCAAGCGTGCTCACGCTTCTTTTCTGCGGCGCTTGGCTCTTCTATTTCTACGGTGCAAATCTGACAAAGCCGATTTTCGGTGTGTTCAGCTTCGACTCCTCTGAGCTTCCGATAATCACAATTTACGCCCTTTATATTCCAATCTTTATTATGTTTATGGTAAGAGAAGGCAAAAAGAGCGTTTTCAAAAACATTATAATGCCGTCTTTGGCAACAATTTCTTCGCTTTTTATGATTTTCGTTGCAATTTACGCGCACGGCATATCAAAATACAAGGAAGCTGCAAAAAGCGGCGAATTTGCTTTCCCCGTGCTTTTCTATCTTATAGTTTTTGCAGTAATTATGGTGATAGGCATCTTTATGTATAACAGAAAAAGCAAAGCAGAAAAAATTAACGAGGTATAATATGGACAGAGAATTTCCAAAGGTTAAGCATAAGGTTATAGATTCACACCTTCATTTTTATGATTGGCGCAACGAAAACGGCGTGGACTTTTTCCACTGCTTTGAGGAATACAGGCAAAAAATGGGACTTAGCGGCTTAAATCTTTGCGCGCTCCCATCAGGTCACGGCGCGGACGTAACAAGCAACCTTATGTGCGCTATATATAAGCTTATAAACAAAGAAACCTTCGCCTCAGGCGGACTTCTTTACGACAAATACCCAATGGGCGAAAAATTACCCGACGGAATGGATTTTGTAACTCAGTTGAACGAGCTTGAGGCTATCGGCTTTGACGGCATAAAAATGCTTGAGGGAAAGCCGACATTACATAGAACCATAGGCAAAAATCTTTTGCACCCCGAGTTTGATAAATTCTTTGAGGAAGCCGAGAAGCGCGCAACTCATATCACCTTCCACGCAAACGACCCGAAGGAATTTTGGACAGAGCCCGGTGCAGACTACCACGGTGACCCCACCTTTGCAACAAGCGAAGAAATTTACCGTCAAGCCTATAAAATCCTTGAAAATCACCCTAACCTAAAGGTTACGTTTGCACACTTTTTCTTTATGTCTGAAAAGCCCGAGGAGCTTGCACGCCTGTTTGATAAATACCCAAATATGTGCGTTGATTTAACCCCCGGTTGGGAAATGTACCTCTCATTTTATGCGAAAAAAGAATATTTTAAGGAGTTCTTCGAGAAATATTCCAAGCGAATTATTTTAGGCACGGATGCATATTTCCCAAGACCAACCGAGTGCAGCATGTGGCTCGTTGACCGCGTTTACCGCTTCATTTCCAGCCCCGACGTTATAAAAGCCGTCGCCGACAGATACGAAAGCGGACTTTGTATCAGTGACCGCGCCATCGAGGATATAACCTACAAAAACTTCGAGGAGCGCATAAGCGCCGAGCCAAAGCCGATAAACAAGGACGCCCTTATCGCCTACTACAAAAAATATAAGCACCTAATGACCGAAAAGGACGTTTCCTACACCGACGAGGTCTTTGCAAAATTTTTATAACAGAAAAAGCATTTCCGCGGTTGCGGAAATGCTTTTCTTGTTTTGGAGGCATCAAAGCAAAAAGGCTTTGGCTCTCCTTTTCCCGTTTGGGTGTTGCCGTTTTATAGCGAAGGGCATCCCCCTCGCGCTCCTTGGCTCCCGTCGGGAATTTTCTGCCGCGGCATCTGCCGCGAGTGTCGGCTGCGGCTCTTGCCGCGCCGCTCATTTGGCGCTCTAACAGTTCGTTAAACGCGCCGTTCCTTGGCACATCACCTTCAAACCATGCGCCACTCTTAAACGTTTCGCTTTATAAGCAAAACGTCAGGTCAATCAAAACTTATTTGTTTTGATTCTTGATGGAATTTTCGTAAGATTCTACCATCTTCTTAACCATCTGACCGCCGATAGAGCCTGCTTGCTTAGAAGTGAGGTTACCGTTGTAGCCGTTTTGGTTAAGAGTTACGCCTACTTCATTGGCTGCTTGCATCTTGAATTGGTCAAGTGCTGCCTTTGCCTCTGGAACTGTGATGTTGTTCTTAGACATAATAAACTCCTGTTCGTAATCTATATTATCGAGCATATGCGACCTTGCCGAAGCTATTCACTCGCCGAATAATTTCAGAGTCGCAAATGCTCTGTAATTATTATGGAGCGTTAATTCAAAATTATAATTGGTAAATTTATGAGAAAATTCGTCACTTTTTGCGATAATGTCAATAAATTGCGACATTATAATATTGAATTATCATTTTTCGCGTGATACAATATTAATTAAGAGGTGATTTTTATGAAAAAAGGTGTTTTCGGTGATACCTTTGATTTGAATAAAAACGGTGAAATTGATTTTGGTGAGCAACTTTTAGAGCTTGGCGCGCTTGATACTATGTTAACCTGCGATAAAATGATAAAGCATGAAAAGAAGCAGCAGAAAAAGATGAAAAAGCTCAAAAAGCTTCAAAAAAAGAGATTGAAGCTTCAAAAGAAAATAAAAAAATTGCATAGTAAGATAGATTGGGCGTAAAAATTGATATCTTGTCGAATTTACGCGCATCTAAATTCACCACAAAAGGCGTGAAATATAATAAAATAGGAAATGAAATTTTTGTAGCTGCTTATTAACAAAGGAGAACTTATGCAAAAATTAAACGAGCTAATACATCTTTTAGAGAGTACGAGCTGTGACTACGGCGCGTGCCGTCGAATAATTAAAGAATTGGGCGGATGCACGCAAGCTATTGTTGGAGAATACGGTGAAAAAACCACGCCCTTGCAAAAAGTGATAGATTTCGGGCATTATGATTTTGCAATTGAATTAATCAGTCGGTCGGGCGCTGATTTTGATGCTTTGCCAAATACAGATGAGCCTTTGATTTGGGAGCTTCAATATTTAGATGCAAAAACGGATGATAACGCTTGGTATGAAAGTGAAAACAAGCTGAGAATTATAAGGGCGCTTATTAAAGCGGGGGCAAATCCTAATCCTTGTTGCGGAGGAGAAGAGCTTTTGCCTTATATTCGTTACAAAATCGGTGAAAATGAAATGAGCGAGATAGAATCCGTGCATCTTTGGCAAATGGAGCATATAATTGAAGCACATGCACACGGAAACATCAAGCATCTTTTTGAAAAGCTTGAGGTCTGTGAGCTTGAGGCTGTCTTACTTTCCGAATGGGGCTTTAGGTTGTTTGACGATAATCTGTGTGATTGCGACCACGCTGTTTTGGTCTTTAATGATGGCGAAATAATGAGGCTGTCGAGCTATATGGTTGATGATGACGAATGGAATTTCTATTCGGTGATGGTTAGTGACGAAACGAAATACGGAATCAAATACCGCACTGTTAAGCCAAATGACGGAAATATTAAATATTTTACTTTTTTCAGTGAGGGCGATACGTTAAGCTCTCATTGGCTGGATTTTTATATTGATGATGCTTTGCTTCGTATACACGCGCAAGACCCTAATATTGCGGTGGGGATAGTTTGCAAGGGGAACGAGGGAAATGAAACAAGAAAACGCATAAATTTATTCAAAAATTGACAAAATTTTATCGGAAGGAGGGAGAATATGTCATCATACAGTGAGCTTATTAAAAATTTCGAAAGAATCCGTGCATATATGCGCGAGTTCTACGTTTACGGCTTTAAGAGCCGCGATGATTACAGCAAAAAGAGTGCACGTTCATATGATGACGAGAAAAGAAGGATTGAGAGCTGGCTTGGAAGTCATATGAAATTTATAAGAACCGTGGAAGGTAAAAATGTCTTTATTTCTATCGATAGCCGAACCATTCACCACAACCCTTTATATAATGCTTGGAAGGCTAAAAGCTTTACCGACGGTGACATTACCCTTCATTTTATTCTTTTTGATATTCTTGACACTCCCGAAAGGAAGCATACTCTTTCGGAAATAATGAATCTAATTGATGAAAAATACTTAATCGATTTTGACGAGCCGATGGTTTTTGATGAATCTACTGTTCGAAAAAAGCTAAAGGAATATTGTGAGATTGGTATTGTAAATATGGAAAAGGTCGGTCGCACGGTGCATTATTCTCGCGCTCTCTCCCCTGACGTATCCGGCTTGGTGGACGCGGTGCATTATTTTTCCGAGGCTTGCCCCTGCGGAGTTATCGGCTCGTTTATACTTGACAAGCTTGATACGGATTCTGACATATTCACCTTTAAGCATCATTACATAACGGGCGCACTTGATGCAGGAGTTTTGGCAACGATTTTTACCGCAATGAGAGAAAAGCGCATAATTACCGTAAAAAATTACAGCCGCCGCAAGGAAGAGATAAGAGAGAACAGAATAGTTCCGCTTCGTGTGTTTATAAGCGCGCAAAACGGCAGACAGCATCTTTTTGCATACCATTCGGAGTTTAATTGCTTCATAACCTACCGCATAGACTATCTTTCAAACGTAAGGCTTGAGGAGGTAACGCCGCGCTTTGACGAGCTTCGCTCTCAGGTTGATAAAATGCAAACGAAAATGTGGGGCGTGAGCGTAAAAAGAAACAGATGGAATAACGAAAAAACGGAGCACGTTGAATTTGTGGTTGAGGTTGGCGACGACGAATACTACATTGTAAATCGATTGAACAGAGAAAAAAGAGTGGGTACTGTTGAAAAAATTGACGAGCATACTTACAAATTTTCGGCAGACGTTTACGATGCGAGTGAAATGATACCGTTTATAAGAACGTTTATTTGTCGCATCAAGCAGCTGAATTTTTCAAACCGCACACTTGAAAATCAGCTCAAGGACGATCTTTGTGCGATGTATAAAATGTACGGAATTGACAAGGAGGAGCCAAATGATATTCAGTGAAATTTATTCGGCTTATTACAGCACCGTAGCTTCTATCATTTCCAAAATTATCGATGGCGAGCATTCCGAAAGAGAGTTTCAAAAAATCGTATCGGAAAAGGCGTTTGGAGAGAGCGCACTAACAATTATGCCGTCACTTAAAAATGAAAGGTGGCAGCTTGTTACGCCCAAGATGACAACGAAGCTTGAAAATAAGCCGTCAATGCCGCTTACTAAGCTACAAAAAGAGTGGCTCAAAGCAATTTCCCTTGATCCGCGCGTTAAGCTCTTTGGCGTAAAATTCGAAGGACTTGACGACGTTGAGCCGCTTTTTACACCCGATGACTACGTAGTTTACGATAAATACAGCGACGGGGACGATTTTGAGGATGCAGGATATATTGAGCGCTTCAAAGTGATTTTGGAATCTATAAAAAACGGCACACAAATAAAATTCGAAATGGTTAACAGGTACGGCAGGTCAGTATATGCAAGATGCTACCCAACGAAGCTTGAATATTCAAAAAAGGATGATAAGTTCCGTATGATAACGTCGGGGTGGCGTTCCGTTTCCACGGTGAATCTCGGTAAAATCCGCTCATGTATTCACTATACGGGAGAAAAAACACTTGACAATCCCGAAAGAGCACCTCGCCACCAAACTTTAACACTAAAGGTTTTGGACGAAAGAAATGCGCTGGAGCGAGTAATGCTTCACTTTGCTCATTTTGAAAAGCAAGTAGAGAAGCTTGATAGCAAGCACTATCTTTTAAAAATCAATTTCGATTCGGATGACGAGCCTGAAATGGTAATAAGAGTTCTTTCCTTTGGACCTCTTGTTGAGGTAATTGGTTCTGAAAATTTTAAGGAATTAGTCATAAAAAAGCTAAAAAAACAGAAAAACTGCGGACTTTTTTAAGAGTTCGCAGCTTTTTTTCCGTGAAAACGCAGGAAAATAGTGGTAAACTGAGCTTGCGAAAGGCACAAACAGCAAATGTCTAAGCATCTGACTTTTAATCAGTGAAGCTAACGGGTTCATAGCCCGTGGAATTGTGCCTTGAAGAAAATCAAAGATACGTACAGCAAACAAAAAGTACAACATAGGCTGATATTTTTTAATGTTTGGCATGTGTTGAGCTTGTGAGCCCTAGTCGTAACCTAGTCAGCTTGTGAGTTCAACGCAGTTGACGACCGTGACGCCCCCTAAAGGGACTCGTATCCCACAGGCTTGGCTTTCTAACAAAGCGGTCATTTATCGTATCTTGTAATTTATCCGTTAATAGTTGTCGTTCACATATACAGACGGGAATTAACTTGCGGAAAAAAGGCACAAACAGCAAAAATGACGTATCGTGATTAATTCTTGAAAAATTATAACACCTCTGCCTAGCAGAGAAGTCAATGTGCCTTGTTTTTGACCTTAACAGTTAATAATTGTCATCTACTTATACTGATGATGATTAACTTGCTGATAAGAATATAAAGATGCTAACAGCAAAAAATTCAAAGATATCATTTGCTACATAGGAGCAGCTGTCTTTCATCGGCAGCCACGAATGGAGTGAAAGGCTCTGTATGATAAAAATGCATCTTGAAAAACTAAAGATGTCAACAGCGATACTAATTTTTATATTAGTTCAATTACTGAACGCTTGCTTACGGGGCAAGAGGTGGCGGAGTGCAATTCTCCGTATATGAGAAATGGCATCTTGTTAAAGGCGCTAACAGCAACAAAAAATAAGTACGAATGGCTGCGGGGGCGAAAGCTTACCAATGCTTTCGATGTTGAAAAAAGCGTCTTGTATATGCAGTGGTAGCTCAGCGGTAGAGTGGGGATTTGAAAATCCCTGTGCGCAGGTTCGATTCCTGCCCACTGTTAATAAAAATCATAGTGGCGGCACCTTGTAAAGTGAGATACCGCTATGAATGAAGGCATCAACAGCAAATGTGATTAGCTAAGTGGTTATAGCAGGGTGTGGAAAACACTCGTCACGAGTTCGAATCTCGTATCAAAATGGTGCCTTGAAATTAAAATTATAAACGAAAAGGAGTGAGTTTCATGTTAAATTATCTAAAACAGGAAGCAAACAAAACTGTTACCGAAAACGGAGCAGCAACACACATTACAACCGAATCAGATTGTCTTGACCTGTTCGCAACAATCGGTGCATTGCGCCGTGAAAGCGACCAAGAGATAGAAGCGCGCTTTGTTCGTGCATACACAGAAAACAGAGATATAGCTATGAAGCTCCTCTTTTTCGCACGAGATATAAGAGGCGGTCTTGGTGAACGTAGAGTTTTTAAGGTTATTCTTAATTGGCTTGCTAAAAACGAGCCTATGTCGGTGCGTAAAAATCTTACATACGTTGCCGAATACGGCAGATACGACGACCTTCTTTGCTTAATGGGCACACCTTGCGAAAGGGAAATGCTAAGCGTTTTGAAGGAACAATTTGAAAAGGACAGAATAGCACTTGAAAACGGTGGAGAAGTATCTCTGCTTGCAAAGTGGTTGCCATCTGTAAATGCATCAAACGAACAAACTGTTTTATATGCAAAGAAGATAGCAAAGCACTTTGGACTTAGCGATGCAAGCTACCGCAAATCACTTGTTGCCCTTCGCAGACAAATTAGAATTATCGAAAATAATCTTCGTTTGAAGGATTATACCTTCGATTATTCAAAACAGCCCTCCAAGGCTATGTATAAATACCGTAAGGCATTTATGCGAAACGACTCGGAAAGATATGGAGAGTTTCTTAAGAAGGTATCTATCGGAGAAGAAAAACTCCACGCTGACACACTCGCCCCCTATGAGCTTGTCGAGCCATATCTTTTTTATCACGGTTCATCAGACAGCACATTTATGCGTAAAATTACAGAGCAAGAGAAGGACTCTTTGAATGCAACATGGGCATCATTGCCAAAGTTCGAAACAAAAGAGAATGTAATTGCAGTAATTGATACATCCGGCTCAATGTATTGGGATGCAAAGCCCCTTCCGGCTTCAGTTGCGTTATCACTTGGTTTATATTTTGCTGAGAATAATACTGGAATCTATAAAAATCATTTTATAGAATTTTCAAGAAAGCCTCAGCTTATAGAAATCAAGGGAGAAACCTTTGTTGACAGACTTCGCTATGTAGCATCCTTCAACGAGGTAGCAAACACTAATATCGAAGCAGTGTTTGACCTTATTTTGAAGAGCGCTGTGGAAAACAACGTTCCACAAGAAGAGCTGCCTGCAAAGCTAATTATCATTTCTGATATGGAATTTGATAGCTGTGTAGAAAACGCAAGGCTTTCCAACTTTGCAAGTGCAAAAATAAAGTTTGCAAAGAAAGGATATAAGCTACCTGAAATTGTCTTTTGGAACGTGGCAAGTCGTAATAGACAACAGCCTGTTACTAAAAACGAGCAGGGAGTAGTTCTCGTATCAGGTTGCACACCTCGCCTATTTTCAATGGTTGAGAGTGGAAATATGAATCCTTATGCATTTATGCTTGAGGTGGTAAAGAGCGAAAGATATGCAAAAATAGTTGCATAAAATAATAAGGGGGTGTTTTTAGCACCCCCATTTACATTTAGAAAGGATTAAAATAATGATAGAGATAATAGGTCAGTTTAATACCGCCAAGTGCTTTACCTCTCAACTCGAGGATATGGCAATGGAGCAGATAAAAACTGTATGTGATACAGAGGCATTTGCTGCCTCGAAAATTAGAATTATGCCTGACGTTCACGCAGGCAAGGGTTGTACAATCGG
>JBGVIN010000042.1:0-41632 GCA_045123255.1 Eubacteriales bacterium | reverse complement strand
CTTTTCATTTTTAATTTCTCCTTTTGTATTATTTGACTTTTGTACAACTTTATGTTACAATAATATAAAAGACTTTTGAATGATTATTTAACAATTTTTTAGCATTATTTGACATAAGAGAGGAAAAAATATGAAAAACTGCCGTCTTTCCACCATAACGCCTGACGGCTCGTTCGATTGGCGAGATATAAACCACAACAACAGAAGGAGCGCAAGCGTACCGCTTCTTGTTAACGCCGCCGCGCACACCCTGACCGATACCCTTGCAGTCAACATCAACAGGCGCGGACGTGTTGACTACTATATGTTATACGTTTTTTCAGGCTCATTAAAGGTAAAAAACGGACACGTGTCGAGGGATATTTCCGAAAACGAGTTGATTATCATTCCTCCCGAAACACCTTACTTTATAGAAACAGAAGCCTTGCCTATGGGGTATCTCTGCGTGCATTTTACAGGAAGCGAGGCCGAAAGCAAGCTAAAAAAATACTCAATCGACGTCTTCCCTTCCGTAAACAGTCTTAGCTACACAAACAACATGCAAGGAAGGTTCAAGGCACTTTTCGAGGCGTTTGCCAAAAACGACGAGCTTCGCGAATATGACCTTGCCCTGCTCCTTGAAAGGCTTTTTATCGAGGCCTCACGAGGAATAAAAAACGCACAGTCTGAGCAGATTCCGCTTTCCAAATCGATACGCCATATCAACGAAAACTACACCTCCGATATAAAAATAGGAACACTTGCGAAAATGGAAAATATGTGTATGACATCATATAATCTTGCCTTCAAGAAGCAAATGGGAATTCCACCGACAAAATATATTTTGAAGCTTCGGGTGGAGCATGCGGCAAGCTTGCTCAGTGAAAGCTGTGATTTATCAATCGGAGAGGTGGCGCGCGCCTCGGGCTACGGAGATATAAACTTCTTCTCACGCACCTTCAAATCGTACGTTGGTGTTTCACCAAGCGAGTACAGAAAAAGGATGAATTAAGACCAAAAAATGTTTTTTATCGATTTATCGATTTCTTATTGACTTTGATAAAAAATAATGATATATTATATATGTAAAAAAATGTTTAACCTACAAGCAGTCCGAAAGGAGGACTTATTATGAGATTTGATGAATGGAACGGATTTGTCGGCGGTGATTGGGAATCTTCAATCAACGTGCGCGACTTTATACAGCAAAACTACACCCCCTACAACGGTGACGGTAGCTTTTTGACAGGTGCAACGGATGCAACAAAGGAGCTTTGGCGTGCAGTCAGCGATCTAAAAAAGCAAGAAATTGACAACGGCGGCGTTCTCGATATGGACACGGATATTATTTCCACTATCGTTTCGCACGGTCCGGGCTACATTGAAAAGGATAAGGAAAAGATAGTCGGCTTGCAAACGGATAAGCCGCTCAAGCGTGCGCTTCAGCCGTACGGCGGCATCAGAGTTGCTATGCAGGCTTGCTCAAAAAACGGCTACGAGGTTGACCCCGAGCTTGTTGAATTTTTTACCGAGCATAGAAAAACACACAATGCAGGCGTTTTCGACGTATATACCCCCGAGATGAGAAAGTGCCGTTCAAGCCATATCATCACAGGCTTGCCCGACGGCTACGGCAGAGGTAGAATTATCGGTGACTACCGCCGTGTTGCACTCTACGGCATTGACCGTCTTATTGAGAACAAGGAATACCAAAAGAGCAGTACAAGAACCACTATGCACTCTGACGTTATAAGAGAGCGCGAGGAGCTTAGCGAGCAAATCAAGGCACTCGGTATGCTTAAAAAGCTCGGTGCTATTTACGGCTTTGATATTTCAAGACCTGCAAAAACCTTGCTTGAAGCAACTCAGTGGCTCTACTTTGCATATCTTGCCGCAGTTAAGGAGCAAAACGGTGCGGCAATGAGCCTTGGCAGAACCTCAACCTTCCTTGATATTTACGCAGAAAGAGATATTAAAAACGGCATAATTACAGAGCAAGAGGCACAGGAAATCATCGACCACTTTATTATGAAGCTTCGTATGGTTTGCTTTGCAAGAACGCCTGACTATAACGTTATTTTTGCAGGCGACCCGACTTGGGTTACCGAATCAATCGGCGGTGTCGGAAGCGACGGTCGCCACTTGGTTACAAAAATGTCGTTCAGATACCTTAACACATTAAACAACTTAGGCGCAGCACCCGAGCCAAACCTTACCGTGCTTTGGTCAACTCAGCTTCCTGACAATTTCAAAAAATACTGTGCTGAAATTTCAATAAAGCACCACGCGGTTCAGTATGAAAACGACGACCTTATGCGTCCGCTTCACGGCGACGACTATGCTATTGCCTGCTGTGTTTCCTCAATGCGTCTTGGCAAGGAAATGCAATTCTTCGGCGCAAGAGCAAACCTTGCAAAGTGTCTTCTCTACGCAATAAACGGCGGCAGAGATGAGATAACGGGCGAGCAGGTTGGACCTGAATACCGTGCGGTTACGGGTGAATACCTTGATTATGAGGACGTTATGTCAAAATTCAAGGCTATGATGACTTGGCTTTCAAAGGTTTACGTTAACGCACTCAACATCATTCACTACATGCACGATAAGTATTCCTACGAAAGACTTCAAATGGCGCTTCACGATAGACAAGTTAAGCGTTGGTTTGCAACGGGTATTGCAGGCTTCTCTGTTGTTGCGGACTCCCTCTCTGCCATTAAATACGCAAGGGTTAAGGTTGTGCGCGACGAGCGCGGAATTGTAACCGACTATATAGTAGAGGGTGACTTCCCAAAATTCGGCAACGACGATGACCGCGTTGACTCTATTGCCAAAGAGGTGCTTCACGCATTTATTAAGATGCTTCGCCAAAACTACACGTACCGCGACGGCATCATCACAACCTCAATTCTTACAATCACGTCTAACATTTCATACGGTAAAAATACAGGCTCTACCCCTGACGGCAGAAAGCAGGGTGAGGCGTTTGCACCGGGTGCAAACCCAATGCACGGCAGAGATACAAACGGTGCTATTGCATCGCTTGCATCCGTTGCTAAAATTCCGTTCATGGATTCACAGGACGGTATTTCAAATACGTTTACAATAGTTCCGTCCGCGCTTGGCAAAAGCGAAGGTGAGCAAAGAGAAAACCTTGTTGCGCTTCTTGACGGTTATACCAAGAAGGGTGGCTTCCACCTTAACGTAAACGTGTTCGACAGAGACCTTCTCCTTGACGCGCAAAAGCACCCTGAGCTTTATCCACAGCTCACAATCCGCGTTTCAGGCTATGCGGTTAACTTTAACAAGCTCACGAAGGAGCAACAGGACGAGGTTATTTCAAGAACCTTCCATTCAAATATTTAATATGAAGGGATACGTCCATTCAATAGAAACCTTTGGCACAGTTGACGGCCCGGGAGTTAGATTTGTCGTCTTTTTCCAGGGCTGCTCATTGCATTGTCTATATTGCCACAATCCCGACACGTGGTGCCAAGGCGGTGGCACTCAGTACGAAGCGAGCGAGCTTATTTCCAAGATGCTAAGAAACCTGCCGTTTTATAAGACGGGCGGCATTACCGCAAGCGGCGGCGAGCCTATGCTTCAGCTTGATTTTCTTTGCGAGCTGTTCTCTCTTGCAAAAAAAGAGGGAATTTCAACGTGTCTTGACACCTCGGGTATAATCTTTGACAAAAAAAATACCGCGCTTACTGAAAAAATCGATACGCTCCTCTCTCTTTGCGACCTCGTTATGCTTGATATAAAGCACATAGACGAAAACGAGCATATTAAGCTGACGGGGCACTCGAACAAAAACGTTTTGGATTTTGCAAAATATTTAGATAAAAAGCAGATAAAAACGCGAGTGCGCCACGTTATCGTACCCGATATTACCTTCAAGGAAGAATATCTTTTGCGCCTTGGTGAGTTTATCGGCACGCTAAACAACGTTGAAAAAATCGAGGTTCTCCCCTTCCATCAGCTTGGCAGGGTTAAGTACGAAAGGCTCGGTCTTGACTACGCGCTTTCAAAGACGGAGGCGTTAACTCAAGAGGATGCAAAGCGCGCGCTTGAAATAATTGAGTGCGGAATGAAAAAATAACCTTTTTTCATATTTTTTAATAAAAAAATATTGAACTGAAAAAAATTTTGTGATATACTTTTTTATATTTTATTTTTGGGGGTAATTCCTATGTCAAGTAACGTACGTCCCGATTCAATGGCTCGTATCACAACAAAAGAGCTTGCCGAAAAGTTTATCGACGAGCAAATAAAGGAAATTCGCGCGCAGGTTGGTAACGGCAAGGTGCTTCTTGCTCTTTCAGGCGGCGTTGACTCAAGCGTTGTTGCCGCACTTTTGATTAAGGCTATCGGCAAGCAGCTTGTTTCCGTACACGTTAACCACGGTCTTATGCGTAAGGGCGAGAGCGAAAACGTTATTGAAGTATTCAGAAACGGACTTAATGCAAATCTCGTTTACGTTGATGCAACCGACAGATTTCTTGACAAGCTTGCAGGTGTAGATGCACCCGAGGCAAAGCGTAAGATAATCGGCGGTGAGTTTATTCGCGTTTTCGAGGAGGAGGCAAGAAAGCTTGACGACGTTAAATTCTTGGCACAAGGTACAATTTATCCCGATATTCTTGAAAGCATTAAGCAAGCAGAGGGCAAAAAGGCGGTTAAGTCGCACCACAACGTTGGCGGTCTTCCCGACGACCTTCAATTTGAGCTTGTTGAACCTATAAAGCTTCTTTTCAAGGACGAGGTTAGAGTTGTCGGCGAGGCACTCGGACTTCCCCACGGTATGGTTTACCGTCAGCCGTTCCCTGGCCCGGGTCTTGGCGTAAGATGCCTTGGCGCTATTACAAGAGATAGACTTGAAGCACTCCGCGAGGCAGATGCAATCCTTCGCGAGGAGTTTGAGTTGGCAGGTCTTAACAAAACCGTATGGCAATACTTTATCGCCGTTCCCGATATTAAGAGCGTTGGCGTTAAGGACGAAAGCCGCTACGAGGGTTGGCCCGCTATCATCCGCGCGGTTAATACAACAGATGCTATGAGCGCAACAATTGAGGAAATCCCATACGCGCTTCTTCATAAAATCACCGCCCGTATCACAAACGAGGTTGAGGGCATCAACCGTGTTCTCTACGACCTTACACCGAAGCCTACGGGAACTATAGAGTGGGAATAATAAACGAAAGTCGAAAAAGCCTTATAAATCAAGGTTTTTCGGCACTTGAAACGGATTTTTGATACCGTTTTGATACCATTGGTATTATTCTCATAACAAATTCAATATAAGAGATAGCCTCTCTTGTTGAACCGCTTAAGTTCAGCAAGAGAGGCTATTTTTATATTCTTTTAGGTTTTGGGCGTTCTGTTTGGAAAACAGCTTTCCATCCAAGCAATGTATTCCTCGATGGTAATTTTACCGTCAGAGCACTTCACGCTTGGCGAGAGCTTGGAACTTCCATTTCTTGAAGTCCGCTTCTTTGATCTGACGAGAACGTACACGAGCTGCATAACGCTTGTAGTATGCTCCGCTTGATAGCAGAGCATTTTTGCTTTTAATTATGATATTGTGACCTTATTATACCAACCGCCAAAGTGAAACGGAACAACAAGAATTGCATAATGTGTTGATTTTAGAAAAATCCCTGTGACAAATTGGAATTTGACAACCTATGTGATTTATTTTTCTTCCCCGTATACTGCCATATAAAAGTAGTTAGCAAGCGTTTGGGGATTTTCCTTCATTCCGTTATCAAGCCACCACCTGATCGTTTCTACAAAGGTTGCTGAAATATGGTTGATCCAATAATCATCGGGGAGTTCTCTTGGTTTCTCTATGTCAAAAAGGTGTGGGTGATTCTTTATCAGTCCTTTTAGATTCTCTTTGAAGTATCGCAAAAACAGTTCGTTATTCTCACAGCCCAACAAATCCAAAATCCTATTATCGTTCCTTTGCAAATGCTGTAATAAGTGAAGAACAACAGAAGAAGGAGCATTACAAGCAAAAATATGCTGATGCTTCTCACCGCCATCCTCGGTAGCATCAAAGATATGACAAAACAGCTCTTCACAAAGCTCCTTTAACAGAAAGTCTTTTGTTTCAAAGTGTGCGTAAAAAGTAGCTCTGCCAATATCGGCTTTATCAATTATTTCTCCAACCGTGATTTGATTATAATGCTTTTTAGACAAAAGCTTGGTAAAAGCGTTAAATATAGCTTCTCTCGTCTTTTTTTGCCGTCTATCCATTTATATCCTCCATACATTTTTGAGATTTTGTTCTGTATTGAACGGTTAACACAATAAGTATGTTGACTTTACTTCGGTTTCAAACTATACTGTTATCATACAGAGTGTTCGGTAACATATTCATTGTACCACAAAAATTAACTTTTGTCAATTCGGAGGAATTATGAAAACAGAAAATAACATTCTTATTGCCTTTATTCTCAATTTAGCATTTTCTGTATTTGAATTTATAGGTGGCGTTTTTACAGGTAGCGTTGCTATTATTTCGGATGCCATTCACGATATTGGAGATGCTACAAGCATCGGTGTTGCATTCTTTCTTGAAAAGAAAAGCAAAAGACAACCTGATGAAAAATACACCTATGGCTATGCTCGATATTCTGTGATCGGTAGCGTTTTAACGACTTTGATTCTCTTATTTGGCTCGGTGATAGTTATTTATAATGCTGTTTTGCGCATCATCAATCCTATTGAAATCAACTATAATGGCATGATTATTTTTGCAATCGTTGGTGTATGTGTAAACTTCGGTGCTGCAATTATTACTCGGGACGGAGATTCGCTCAATCAGAAGGCAGTTAATCTCCATATGCTTGAGGACGTTCTTGGTTGGATAGTCGTTTTGGTGGGTGCTATCGTGATGAGATTTACTGATCTCTATATTATTGATCCTTTAATGTCCATCGGCGTAGCTATATTTATTCTCATAAATGCTTTGAAGAATTTGAAGGATGTTCTTGATCTTTTCCTTGAAAAGACACCTCACGGTATTAGCACAGATAAGATTGCAGAACATATATGTGAGGTTGAAGGTGTCCTTGGCGTTCATCACATTCACGTGTGGAGTATGGATGGACGTAACAATTACGCTACAATGCACGTTGTTGTAAATGGTGACTGGCATACAATCAAGCACAATATCCGTGATGAATTAAAAGAACATGGCATCGGGCACGTAACGCTTGAATTTGAAGCAGAAGGAGAACATTGCCACGATGAGTTTTGTCATGTGGATGTTGTGTCATCCACTGGACATCATCACCATCATTAATACGACTTAAAACTTGAACGTTAATCGACAGAACTAAAAAGACAATCATTTTTCACCAAACCTCTTGTAATTATTCCACTTTTATGGTATAATAAAATGAACAGAAAAAGTGTGTTTTTCGGATGGTATCGGTGATACCATTTTGATACCGTTTTTTCGTAGACTCTAAAGATTACGCGGAAAAAGACGGTCAAATCCCCCGAAAAACCGCGCGGAAAGACCTTAATACACCACATTTAATGCTAATTTAAGCGAATGGGAATGATTTTTTGCAACGCAAAAAATCAACTATAAATTTTGCAGAAATTTATATCATAACGTTAGGCGGAGCAAAATGCTTCGCCTAATTTATCACGTTGCTCGCCGACTCATCACGTCGCTTGCGACTCATAACTCGAATTCCGCAAAACGTTATGAAATGCTATGCATTGTTATGAGCAACTTTCGTTGCGTTATGAACGACTGCGTCGTACTTTATATTTGAAAGGACTTAATATGGCTGATAGTATTTTAAGAGAAAAATCTAAAGACTTGGCAAAAAAGATTATAATTCTTTGTAGAAAGCTTAAAAATGGCGGGGTTGAGGGCGTATTAACCACCCAGCTTCTAAAATGCGGCACCTCAGTCGGCGCAAACATTCACGAAGCGCAATACGCTCAAGGCTCCAAGGATTTTATTTCTAAGCTTGAAATCGCGCTCAAGGAATGTAACGAAACCGAATACTGGCTCGATTTGCTTCTTGATACAGAAGATATATCAAAATCAGACTTTATAGAATTTCAAAAGTATTGCATTGAAATTCGCCGTATGCTTGTTTCGTCAGTGAGCACACTTAAAGCAAAAAATCAACTATGAATTTTCACGGAAAATTTATATCATAACGTTAGGCGGAGCAAAATGCTTCGCCTAATTTATAACGCCAGCTCGCTGGCTCATCACGCCTTTTGTCGTTTTATCACGCTGCTTGCAGCTCATATCTAAATATGGCAAGGCTTTGCTTTGCCATATTTATTTTCTGGTTGACTTACTCACGTCTTTGTGCTATAATTCATAAATAAAACGTTAAAAAGGACAAAAAATGAAGCTATTTTTCAAGGGACTTCGGGCGGGCGTGCCTATTGGGCTTGGCTATCTTTCGGTGTCGTTTTCGTTCGGCATTATGGCAATTTCGCTTGGCTTTCAGTGGTGGCAAGCGGTTATAATTTCCGCACTTACCGTCACCTCGGCAGGACAGCTTGCGGCAATTGGCGTTATGGTTTCCCCGGGTCAATATCTTACAATGTTAATATCTCAGCTGACGATAAACGTGCGTTATTCCTTTATGTCAGTGTCGCTTTCACAAAAGGTTTCACCTAAATTCAAGGGCATTTTGCGTTGGATTTTCGGATTTTTTATGACCGATGAAATTTTCGCGGTTGCATCAACACAAAATTGCGTTGAGCCAAGCTTTTTCGCAGGGCTTTGTGTTTTCCCGTGGCTCGGCTGGACCTTCGGCACGCTCCTTGGCAGCTTAATTGGTGGAATTTTGCCAACCGTTATAATTTCCTCGCTTTGTATTGCAATTTACGGTATGTTCTTGGCCATTATAATCCCACCCGCAAAAAAATCGCGTCCGATTTTATTTGTTATAGCTCTATCCGGAATTATTCATTGTGGCTTTTACTATCTGCCGCTGCTTCGCGAAATCCCGTCGGGTATTTCAATTAGCATTTCGGCAATTTTAGCATCAATTGTGGGCGCGGCACTTTTCCCCGTGAAGGAAGGAAAGGGGGCGAGTGAAAATGAATGATTTCTTTATTTATCTCTTAATTTTATCAGGCTCAACCTACCTAATTCGTACACTCCCCTTCGCGTTTTTCAAAAAGCCTATCGAAAACAGGTTTGTAAAATCATTCCTTTACTACATACCCTACGCAGTTTTGGCTGCGATGACCTTGCCTGCGATTTTCTATTCAACAGGCAACGTTGCATCAAGCTTCGTCGGTCTTTGCCTCGGCTGTGTTTTCGCCTACAAGGGCAAGGGGCTTACACTCGTTGCGGTGGTTTCTTGCTTGGGCGCATTCTTTGCAGAAGCACTCATTACCGTTTTATCGTAAACAAGGGGCTGGCTCATTAAGAATTCAGTAAAATCAATAGGTTTCGTCTAAATAATGACAAAAAGCAGAATTTCACGGTGAAATTCTGCTTTTTATTGTTAATGAGCTGCCCAAAAAGGACTCGGGGGTTGACAGATTAAGAGCAGAAATCGTCGATTTTTAAGCGTCGGCGTACTTGTGTACGGTAGAGCAAAAATCGGCGATAATAAACCACAATAACGAAGAAAAGCGGAGCTTTTCAACCTTATTTTTCAAACAATACCGTATATAGATAGTTTTTGTCCTTTTGTGGTTTATGGTTGTGCCTTAATGTGTCACCCCTTTTGTTATTCAAGTATGAAATTCACATCACTCGGCGCATCGTTTTCAAATTCTATCTTTACTCTATACGCGCCGTCAGAGGGAATATTCAATTTTACGCTGAAATATCCGCGTGCTGAGCCTTCCTTGGCAAGGTCGTAGTCGGTGCCGTTGAAAAGATAAAGCTTGTAGCCTTGCTCGGTAAACCAATCGGCATATACGGTATCAAAGGTGAAAATTCCGCCAAGGTCAATTTCAATAGTTTTTTCACCCACCCTTTTTGTTATCGGCGAAATTTTCGCACGCTTCTTCTTGCTTTCCTCGCCTTCGGCTATTAAATACGCACCGATTTTATCAAGCACTGGCGTGTCAAGGTATTCCAAAATCTCCACGGTGATTTCGTCCGTTTTTACCGTCTCAAAGCTCTTTATCAGCTTGTAGCCAACGCTTTGAGCATAGAACAGCTCCTGCTTCTTTCCGTCAACCGTTGCGCTTACGCGAATTTTTGTGATTTTTTGTCCAAGCTCAACCGCTTCGCCAAGCATAATGGTGTTTATTTCCGTTTTTTCGGGAAGCCTTACCGTGAGTGTGGGTAAGGTGTCACCCTCGGTGGGAGCAAAAAAGCCACCGCCAAGAATTGATGGCGCACCGTTTACACTCGTGCTTGTATCTATCACCGCACCGTCAAGTAAATTTTTTTCAAAGGATTTATAAAGGAGCTTATTGAAGCCGAGAATAGACTTTACGTCATTTTCTCCAAGCTGACCCTTTCTATTCGGCGGAATGTTAAGAAGCAAGCCGCAGCCTCTGCCAACGGATGCATAGTATAGCTCCATTAAATTCCCCGGTGTGCGCACAAGAGTGTCCTGGCTTTCGTGATAAAACCAGCCGGGTCTTATTGAAACGTCCGCCTCGGCAGGAATAAAGCGGTTTCCGTTCGGCTTTCCGCTGTTTAGTTCATTTGTATATTCATAAACGAGAGAGCTTGCGTCAATTGTTGAGTAGCACGGCTCGCCCGCTATTCCCTTTTCGTTTCCAACCCATCTTACGTCAACCCAAGGCGTTGCGCCAAGAGAGCCAAAGATAACCGCATTAGGTGCGTATTTATGAACGATTTCCGCCCATCTTTCCCAATCGTAAACCGCCTCGGTGCTGCCCGCGCCATCCCACCAGCATTCAAAAATTTCACCATAGCCTGTTAGAAGCTCAGTAAGCTGTCCTGCGTAAAAATCGTTATATGCGTCCGTTCCCCACGTTTTTTCGTGCCTATCCCACGGGGAAAGGTATATTCCCGCCTTTACGCCGTATTTTCTGCACGCATCGGTAAATTCCTTTACAATATCGCCCTTACCGTTTTTGTAGGGAGAGTTTTTTATTGAATGCTCGGTATATTTAGTTTGCCAAAGACAAAAGCCGTCGTGGTGCTTAGCCGTTAGAATTGCAAGAGTAAAGCCCGCGTCGCAAATTGCTTTCACCCAACCGTCTACGTCGCAATCGGTAGGATTAAAAAGCTCGGGGGATTCCGTGCCGTCGCCCCACTCCTTGTCAGTAAACGTGTTCATGCCAAAGTGGAAAAAGATGCTGCGCTCTCGCCTAAACCACTCCATTTGTCTTTCATTTGGCAAAGCGCCATACGCCCCAATGCCGTATTTTTCGTAATCTATCATTTTATGCCTCACAAAATCATTGAAATTAACGCACCCGTTTCTTTCAATTATATAATATCTGCGTATAAAATTCAACGAAAGACACCATAATTCATAGAGTAAAATCATTTTTTCCATAAAAAATAATTTTTTTCATAAAGTGCTTGACAAGCAAAATAAAATATGTTATAATACCAACGCAATATTGGGATGTAGCCAAGCGGTAAGGCACCAGACTTTGACTCTGGCATTTCGATGGTTCGAACCCATCCATCCCAGCCAAAACAAAAAGGACACCGAATTGGTGTCCTTTTTGTTTTGCTTTGGGGTGGTGAGGGTGCGCCCGCTTTTTATCCTTGATAAAAAACTGGTGCGCAAGTCCGACTAAAGCCGTTGTGGCGTCGGGGTTCCCCAAAGTAAAGTATGAGCTTTGGGGGTTCTCAGATTGCCAGCAAAAGGCTAGTCGAGACTCTTTTTGCTTGCAAAAAGCCTCCATCCATTACAAGTGGTGGCTTTTTTGTGTCTTTTGGCGGATGGTAGCGGTTCGACCACTTTAATTTCGTTCACGAAATTAAATATGGTTCGTTCTTTTTCGCTAAGGCGAAGTCTGCTTGCAAGCGCATGCTGTGCGAAAAAGCCTCGTGTAGCGAGAAGCCATCCATTGGCTATCTTCTTCATTTGAACGGAAATAAATATGGTGCGCAAGTCCGACTAAAGCCGTTGTCGGCTTGTCAGCAAAAGGCTAGTCGAGACTCTTTTTGCTTGCAAAAAGCCTCCATCCACCCCAGCGCGCTATCTTTTCTAAAACGCCCTCGCCCACGGCGAGAAGCCAGCCATTTGCTATTTTTCCTTTTGCGGCAGGAGCAAGCCACTGCCCTATCGGTCAGAATTTCAAAACTTATTCTATTGCACTAAAGAAGGACACCAGCTTGGTGTCCTTTTCTGTTGCTATTTTTATTATTTCCCAAAAACGGTTTCGTTGACAATTTCGCAAATTTGGGTTATCACGTTGAGGTCAAGCTCCATAAAGGGGAGTGGCTCGACGCGCTTGCCTGTCAAGGTAGCAAGCCAAGTGAGTGCCACGGCGTATCTGCCGTAGGTGTGGGACATATGGAAGCCGTCGTCAAGGCATAGCGTTTCGCCGCCGTTTCGGTAATCGAATTTCGCAATTCTTTCGCGCATTTTTTGTATAACCTCACCCGACGGAATACATTTAAGTCCCGTTTCGTCAAGCGCTTTTGCGGATGCTTCTAAAATCGCCTCGTACATCTTTTTTTGGTCACTTTCGTACAGGTGGTATTCGCTATGGTTTGAGTCAATTTCATATGCCCAAGTGCGGTGAAAATACAAATCCGCATTTGGCTGATGCTTGCGAACGTACTCAATTAAATTATTTAAGTACGGCTGATACGTTTCGTACATACCCGAAAAATGGCTCACCTGTTGAAGCGTTACTATATCAAATTGCTCACTTGATATTACGCTTTCGAGCGTGACGTCCTTTTCCGACCAAATTTCACCGTTTATACTGTGTCCGTAATTATCGTTATTATTAACTACGTTTTCCCAATGTCTTTCAAGGCTACATCCGCCTATTGCCAAATTGACAGTTTCTATATTTTCTGCGCGTTGAAGTGCAAGCTGATGTAAATACGCGTGCGCATCAACCGAAAAGCTATTTCCGATAGATAAAATTTTCATAACGTCATCTCCTGTTCTTTCTTAAGATAAGTGTAGCAGAACTAACGGGATTTTGCAAGAAAAATATTTGACTTTATAGCACAAAATGTGATAATATAAAGAAAAAGCATTATTTAGGAGAAATTTATGTGGAACGGAAAGAAAAAAGCGGTCACCTTCAGCTTTGACGACGGTGTTAGCCAAGATATAAGGTTGATTGAATTATTAAATAAATACGGCTTGAAATGCACCTTCAACCTAAACTCGGGCTTTTTGGGTCTTGACGGCACGCTTGACCGAAACGGTCACACGGTGCGCCACGATAAAATAGCGTGCGAGAAAATAAAAGAGGTGTATAAGGGTCACGAAATTGCCGTTCATACGGTGACGCATCCGTTTTTGCCCTCTCTTAGCGAGCAGGAAATTATAAATCAGGTGGAAAACGACCGTTTGGCTCTTGGCGAAATTTGCGGCTATGAGGTTATTTCAATGGCGTATCCCTGTGGCGGCGCAAACAACGATGACCGCGTGGCACAAATTATAAAAAACAACACAGGTGTGCGCTTTGCAAGAGGTCTTGAATCAACCTATTCCTTTGATTTGCAGGACAACCTTTACCGCTTTAAGCCGACGGTTTACTATATCGAAGACTGCCTTGACACGGTGGTTGACCAGTTTTTAGCACTTGACAGGAGCGAGCCTGCCCTGCTCTACATTTGGGGACATTCATACGAGATGGACGCGGAATATATCAGCTGGGAAAAATTTGAGGAGGTCTTAAAGAGGCTCTCGGGTCACGACGATATATTCTACGGCACAAATAGAGAGATATTTTTTGAAAAATAACGGGGGACGTGTATGAAAAACGTGTTTTTAATAGGCGATTCTATAAGGGTTGGTGCGACAGCGAACCCCGACTATCAAACATCAAATAGCCCCGGGTATGGCGTTTACGTAAAGGAGCTTTTGAAAAACGAGGCGTGCGTTTACGCGCCCGATGACAATTGCCGCTTTGCACAGTACACCCTTCGCTATCTTTACGATTGGACGATGGAGATTGACCGCGAAAAAATCGACGTTGTGCATTGGAACAACGGTCTTTGGGACGTATTAAGAATTAACGGTGACGAGCCGCTAACGCCCGTAGATATTTACGAAAGAATGCTTTTGCGCGTGCATTCTACCTTGAAAAAGCTCTTTCCAAATGCTAAAATCATTTTCGCACTTTCTACCTCAGTTGTAGAGAGCTGGGCAAGAGCGGATTTTTGCCGCTTTAATTCCGATATTGAAAAATACAACGAGGCAGCAAGGCGTACCCTTGAGCCAAAGGGCGTAGTTATTAACGACTTATACACGGTTAGCCTTACCCTTGGCGAAAAATACCACTCCGACTGGGTGCATTTTAACGACGACGGCTCGAAAATTTTGGCGCGCGCGGTTGCCGAAAAAATACTTTCCGTGTGATTGACATTTTTATATAATAGTTGTATAATATTTTCAAACGAAGCTTAAAAGAGGGGTAAAAAATGAAGAATTATAAAAACGTAGTTATTTTCGACCATCCGCTTATCCGTCACAAGATTGCAATTTTGCGTGACGAAAAAACAAGCATGAAGGAATTTCGCGAGCTTGTTGAGGAAATCACCACGCTTATGACTTATGAAAGCTTGAAAAACGGAGTACCCACAACCGAAATTGAGGTGAAAACTCCCTTGGAAACCTGCCGCCAGACGGTTGTTTCTGACAACGCTATAGCAATTGTGCCGATTTTGCGTGCGGGTCTTGGTATGGTAAACGGAGTGCACGTGCTTTTCCCGTCCGCAAGAGTGGGACATATCGGTATGTGCAGAAACGAAGAAACGTTAGAGCCTGACACATATTACTGCAAGCTACCCGACGGAATTGAAAGCAAGCTCGTTTTGGTTGTTGACCCTATGCTCGCAACGGGCGGCTCGGCATGCGATGCTATACAGCTTTTGAAGGACCGCGGCTGCAAGCACATTAAATTTATGTCAATTATCGGTGCGCCCGAGGGCGTTTCCCGAGTTGCCGAAGCACATCCCGACGTAGATATCTACGTTTCCACACTCGATAGATGCCTAAACGAAAACGGCTACATCCTGCCAGGCCTTGGCGACGCAGGCGACCGCCTTTTCGGAACAAAATAAAACGAAAAAGGAGCAGGTTTCTGCTCCTTTTTTGATGAAATGCACGTTCGTGCTTGAAATGATTTTTTCAAAATCTTGAAATGCACGCCAATTGGTCGTGCTTGAAATAAAACAAATCTGTATTTTGCAAGAGTTTTGCTTTTGATTTTGCGGATTTGTTTAATCCCTTTTAGAGTTATTTTTTGTCAAACTTGTCGAGGCTATCCCAGACGCCGAGCATGTACATAATGCCGAGGGCGCGGTCGTAGAGGCCGTAGCCTGGGCGGACGTTGCCGGGGGTTTCGCCCCAGAGGTGTCTGCCGTGGTCGGGGCGGATGTAGCCCTTGAAGCCACAGTCGTGGTACGCCTTCAAAATTTCCAAAATGCCCGTGTCGCCGTCGCAGTCACGGTGGCTTGCCTCGGAGAAATCTCCGTTTTCAAAGTGCTTTACGTTTCTTATATGTGCAAACGCGATACGGTCACAATGCTTTCTAACGATATCGGCAACATTATTGTCGGGGTTCGCGTTCAAGCTACCCGAGCAAAGCGTTAAGCAGTTATATTCGTCGTCAACCATTTTAAGGAAGCGGTCAATGCTTGCTTCGTCAATAAGCAATCTTGGCAGACCGAAAATATCCCACGGTGGGTCATCCATATGGATTGCCATTTTGATATCGCACTCGCGGCAGGTGGGCATAATAGCTTCAAGGAAGTATTTTAGGTTTTCCCACAGCTTTTCGTGGTCAACACCCTCGTAAGCCTTGAAAAGCTCGTCAAGGCGCGCCATTCTTTCAGGCTCCCAGCCCGGGAATGACATATTATACTTTTCGGTGAAATCAAGAATATACTTTGCCATGGCGTTATAGTCGTTTTGAATCATATTCTTTTCATAGAAAAGCGCGGTTGAGCCGTCGCCAACGGGATGGAAAAGATTACTTCTTGTCCAGTCGAAAATAGGCATAAAGTTATAGCAAATTACCTTAACGCCGAATTTTGAAAGATTTTTAATTGTTGTTTTATAGTTTTCGATGTATAAATCGCGGCTTGGTAAGCCAATTTTAATATCGTCGTGCACGTTAACAGACTCAACCACATCCATATTAAAGCCGTACTCATCAAGCTGACGCTTAACCTCGGCAATTTCGTCAATTTCCCACACCTCACCCGGCATTTTGTGGTGAAGTGCCCAAACGATACCGTCAACGCCAGGGATTTGCTTTATATCGGACAGGCTGATACGGTCGTTACCCTCGCCGTACCATCTAAAGGTCATTTTCATAAAAAATTCCTCCGTTTTTCTTTTTTCGTTCAATATTATATCATATTTCTATAAAAAATACAACACAAGACGGTCGAGTTGAGAGAAAATTATAAAAAAGTAAAAAAAAGACTACAAAAATCACGCAAAAGCCTGTATAATATAAATAGCGACACCCCTTTATTAAACAAAAGGAGATTAAAAATGAAAAAACAACCAAAGCTTGACTCCTCCGGTTTTCGCAAATTCGGTATGCGCGACAAAATAGCATACGCGGCAGGCGACCTTGGCTGCAACATGAGCTTCTCGCTTAAAAGCACGGTGCAAACCTTCTGGCTCGTATTTATGATGTTGGAAACAGGGTTGCTTTCAGGTCTTTTGATTCTCGTGCAAATTTGGGATGCAGTCAACGACCCACTCATCGGCTCACTTATTGATTCCGACCACAGAAAATATAAGCACGGAAAATTCAAATCCTATATCTTTATAGGTGCTTGCGGCTTGCTTCTCGGCGGCGCGGCGGTTTTCCTCCCATTCCCTAATGCTCCAAAGCTTCTTAAAGCGGCTCTTTTCATAATCGGCTACGTTATTTGGGATGCATTCTACACAATTGCAAACGTGCCGTACGGCTCTATGCTCTCCCTCGTTACAAAGGACGACGGCGAGCGCGCACAGCTCTCCACCTGGCGTTCTGTTGGCTCTATGATAGGAAATATGCTTCCTATGATGATTTTGCCCGCGCTTATTTGGAGAAAGGTTACAGCAGGCGAATTTGCAGGACTTGTAGCTGAAAACAAGGTAATTATCCCAGAGGGCTATACACCCGACCAGTTTCCAATAGACGAGGACGGCTTCGTTCTCAACCCGACAACGGGCGAAACGGTTGAGCTTTTGCTCGGCAACAGAGTTTTCTGGGTTGCGCTTATTATGGGCATTCTCGGCTTCCTTTCATTTATGCTTATGCTTAAGCTTATCACCGTCAGAGTTGACGAAAGCACAGTTAAAGCAAACGAGGGCGGCGGTGTTAAATTCAACATCTTCAAGGCGTTTGGCAAATTTATGAGAAACCGCCCCGCGGTTGGCGCAACGGTTGCCGCTATGGGTATGTTCCTCGGTATGCAATCTGCAACCACGGCAAACACAATTATGTTTGCAACACACTTCGGTATGGCATCCCTTTCGGGTGTTGTGCAAATTATCGGCTTCCTTCCGATGTTTGCATTTATGCCGTTCATCACTAAGATAGTAAAGAAATTCGGTAAAAAGGAATCAAGCGTTGTCGGCACTCTCGTTTCACTCGGCGGTGGCTTCATTATGCTTATTTTCCCACTTATTCCAAACAAAATAGCATCCTTGGTGGTTTACCTTATCGGTCTTGTTTTCTTCGGCTTCGGTCTTGGCATTTACACCTGCGTTTCATGGGCGCTTATGGGTGACGCCATTGACTACAACGAGTGGAAATTCGGCACTCGCGAGGAGGGTATGGTATATTCACTCCACTCCTTCTTCCGTAAGCTCGCACAGGGCGTTGGCCCATCCTTCGTGCTTTTGATTATGGGTTGGCTCGGCTACGATTCAAAGCTCGGCACAATTTTGCAAACGGAGCAAACCGCAAAGAATATGTGTTGGCTCGTTGCAGGTCTTTACCTATTTAGCGCGATTTTGCAATTTGTCGGTCTTGCGTTTATTTACAACCTCGACAAAAAGACGCTTGCTAAGATGACAAGCGAGCTAAATGCACGAAAAGCAGACACGTCCCCCGAGATTTCTGAGTAATTGACGTTTTATAAGGAGAAAATAAATGAGAAATATTATTTCACTTAACGAAGGTTGGCTTTTCGTTAAGAACACAAGCGATATAAATTCAAGCGACGGAGTAAACGTAAATTTACCGCACACTTGGAATAACGAGGATGGCTACGACGGTGGAAACGACTATTTTCGCGGCGCGTGCCTTTACAAAAAGGTAATTAAAAAAAGTGAGCTTCCCGTATCTGATTTATACTACCTTGAAATCAAGGGTGCAAACTCCTCAGCGGACGTTTACGTAGGCGGCAAGCACCTTTTCCACCACGACGGCGGTTACTCCACGTTTAGAGTAAACATCACGGACGAAATGAGCGACGAAACGGAAATTTCCGTAGTTGTTGACAACTCACCAAACGAAACGGTTTATCCTCAAATGGCGGACTTCACCTTCTACGGCGGTCTTTACCGTGACGTAAATCTTATTTGTGTTAGTAATTCACACCTTGACCTTGATTACTACGGTGCGCCCGGTATTAAAATCACGCCCACTGTAAACGGCGCCAACGCAACTGTTACGGTTGAAGCGTACGCAAAGAACCTAAAAGAGGGACAAACTCTCGTTTACACTATATACGATAAGGACGAAAACGAGCTTCTAAGGAACGAAACTACGGACCCCGTGTCTGTTTTCGAGATAGAAAACGTGCATCTTTGGCACGGACGCCGTGACCCTTACCTCTACTGCTGTGAGGTTGAAATTTACGAAAACGGCGAGGTAATTGACAACGTTTGTCAGCGCTTTGGCTGCCGTAGCTTCAAAATTGATCCCGATAACGGCTTTATCTTAAACGGAGAGGAATATCCGCTTCGCGGTGTTTCTCGCCATCAGGACAGATGGGGCTTTGGTAATGCTCTGCTTCCTGAGCATCACAGAGAGGACATAGACCTCATTATGGAGGTTGGCGCAACGACAATCCGCTTAGCGCATTATCAGCACGACCAATATTTCTACGACCTTTGTGACGAAAAGGGACTTGTTATCTGGGCGGAAATTCCATATATTTCACGTCATATGCAAGGTGGACGAGAAAACACGATTTCTCAAATGAAGGAGCTTATTTCTCAGAATTACAACCACCCCTGTATCGTAGTTTGGGGTCTTTCAAACGAGATTTCAATCGCAGGCTCTGACGATGATCTTCTTGAAAATCACCGCATACTCAATAACCTCGTTCACGAAATGGACAAGACGCGCTTGACAACTATTGCAGCGGTTTCAATGTGCAAAATGGACGACCCATACCTACTTATTCCCGACATTGTTTCATATAACCACTACTTCGGCTGGTACGGTGGCGAAACGTCAATGAACGGCCCGTGGTTTGATAAATTCCACCAAATGCACCCATCAATTCCTATAGGCTGCTCGGAATACGGCTGTGAGGCGCTTAACTGGCACACAAGCGACCCGAAGCAGGGTGACTACACCGAGGAATATCAGGCGTACTACCACGAGGAATTGATAAAGCAGCTCTTTACAAGAAAATATATGTGGGCAACCCACGTTTGGAATATGTTCGACTTCGGCGCTGATGCGCGTGCGGAGGGCGGCGAAAACGGACAGAACCACAAGGGTCTTGTCACAATGGACAGAAAATACAAAAAGGACGCATTCTACGCTTACAAGGCTTGGCTATCCGACGAGAAGTTCGTTCACCTCTGCGGCAAAAGATACGTTGACCGCGTTGAGGACGTAACAAAGGTAACGGTATACTCTAACCTTGATGAGGTTGAGCTTTTTGTAAACGGCGAAAGCATCGGCAAAAAGACTGCCCCCGACCACTTCTTCTATTTTGACGTACCAAACGTTGGCGAATCAACAATTGTTGCAAAAGCAGGCGAATTTACCGACGAGGGTAAAATCCGCAAGGTTGGCGAAATGAACATGGACTACGTTCTTGTAGAAAAGGGCGCGGTTCTTAACTGGTTCGACGTTAACGCACCCGAGGGACGCTTCTCTCTAAACGATAAGCTTGGCGACATTATGAAATCCAAGCGCGGTAAGCTTTGGTTCATTTTCCTTGCACTTAAAATGAAGCGCAAAATGGATGCAAACAAGAAGAAAAAGAAGAAGGGCGAAAAGGGCGGCGGCTTCGACGTTGACCTCAAATCAGGCGGCGGACTTATGGAAATGATGGGCAGCTTCACCGTGCTTCGCTTAACAAGCATGCTCGGCATGGCAAACATTTCCTTCACTAAGGAAGAGCTTCTTAAAATGAACAGAAGGCTCAACAGAATAAGAAAGCCGAAAAAGAAATAAGGTACACTATCGCCTTTTATCAGCTTTAATAAAAATGCCATAACGCCAAGCGTTGTGGCATTTTGCTATTTACATACATATATTTATATGGTATAATTTAGAAAAAGGTGGTGTTTTTATGGAAAAATATGCTTGGAAGGCAAAAATCGTTGACGGCGCGCTTGACGAATATATAAAACGTCACGATGCAATTTGGGACGAAATGAAATCGGTGCTTGACGAGGCAGGCATTGTTAACTACACAATTTGGAACGTTGGTAACGAGCTTTTTGGCTACTACGAATGTAAAAAGGGTGTTGAATTTGCCGCAAAAGTTCAAGCAGAGAGCCCCATAGTTGAGCGTTGGAACAAATATATGAAGGACATTTTAATTATGGAAATGGACCCCGAAACAGGCGCACAACCAAAGCTTAACAAGGTTTTTTCATTTAGATAATTAAGACTGTAAGGAGGGAAATTTATGAGCGATATTTGGAGCTACATTGTAAATTTTGTAAATCAGTACATAATAGAGCTTAGCTGGATTTCTGTTGTTTTAAGAATGTTTTTAGCCGTTTTGGTCGGCGGTATTATCGGCAGCGAGCGAGGCAGAAGCGGAAGCCCTGCGGGTTTACGCACCCATATTCTTGTGTGCGTTGGCTCGGCAATGACCGCGCTTATCAGCGTTTTTATTGCAAAAAACGGCGGCTTTGATGATATTGCAAGAATACCTGCACAGGTTATCTCGGGCATCGGCTTCCTTGGCGCAGGTATGATTATTGTTAAGAAAAATAACGTTATCACGGGTCTTACCACTGCGGCAGGCATGTGGGCAACGGCGACGATAGGTATCGCGGTTGGCTACGGCTTTTATCTTGGTGCGCTCGTTGCAACGGTTGCGTGCATTTTCACGGCGGCATTCTTAACACGTCTTGAGCGCCGCACAAAGAAATCAATCCATATTTACGCGGAAATACGCGAGGCGGAAAAGGCAGGAGCTATTACGGATGAAATTCGCGCTCTGCTCGGCAAGGAGGCTCTTATCGAGGTTTCAAGACCGCGTAGCGGAACAAGCGGCAACGTGGGTCTTTACATCACGGTAAGTACACAGACAGCCGCGCCGAACTGCCGCGAATATATTGAAAAAATAGACGGTATTTTCTTTGCAATTCTTCAGTAAGGAGAACGGTATGAAAAAGGATCAACCGAGGGTAAACTGGCGTGGCGGACTGCTCTACTTTCTTTTCACACAAGCAGAGGTGCTTGTCTGTGCATTTTTTCTAACGTTTTTAGTTTATCCCATTCGTATGATTTTTGACACGGGAATGGCTCGTGATTTCTTAGAGTCGGGATTGCTTATTTTAATTGAGCTTGCTATCAGATTTTTCATTTTCCTTGCATTTTTTGCCAATCAAAGAAAGCTAACCTTTGGCTATTTTGCACAGGGATACGGAATTGCAGTCGGTATACGCTTTGTATTCTCACTTATAACAAGCTTTGCCGCTTTCAGTGCGGGAATGGGTGTTTTAACATTTAGCTCCTTCGTTGCTACGTACTTTACGGATCTGGAAATAAAGTCACTTACGGATGTGCCGATACCTGTTTATATTATCGTTTTTATTCTTTTCGAGGGGCTTTCCCTGCTAATGGCTATTTTGGCAAGCCGCTTGGTTGAAGCTAAGCGCGAAAAAGAAAGAAACGAGCTAATAAAGGGATAACAAAATGAAGGTAATTGATTTAACACACACAATAAAAGAAAATATGAGTGTTTACCCGGGCACTGAGCCGCCGTCGCTTAAAACAGCTAACACACACGACGATGACGGCTTCAAGGAAACACTTATCACAATGTTTTCGCACACAGGCACGCATATTGACCCGCCCGCACATATTTACAAAAGCGGAAAAACGCTTGATAGCTACGAGGCGAACGCTTTCGTCGGGCGCGCCTTGGTAATTGATTGCCGAGGGGTAGGAACGGGTGAGAAAATTGACGTTGCGCTCATTAAAAATCAGGAAAAAGTGGCAGGGAGTGTCGAGTTTTTGCTATTTTGCACAGGCTTTGATAAAAAATGGGGCACGCAGGAATATTACGGCGATTACCCCGTTTTATCGCGCGAGGCGCTTGAATATATCATAGAGAAAAAATATAAGGGCATCGGCTTTGACGTGATAGGTCTTGACCCCATCGGCTCGCTTGAGCTTCACCGTCTGCTCTTTTCAAAAAGCGATATGATAAACATCGAAAATCTTAAAAATCTTGATTTATGTATCGGCAAATCGTTTACGCTTGTTTGCCTACCGCTAAAAATTGACAATTCGGACGGAGCAAGCGCACGAGCGGTTGCTATACTTGATTAAACGCAGGAGAATAAAATGAACACAATTAAAATTGATAAAAAACAGGTTAAGCTAATTGCACACAGAGGACTTAGCGGAATTGAGGTTGAAAACACAAACGCAGCGTTTGTTGCGGCAGGCAACCGCTCATACTACGGAGTGGAAACGGATATACACAGGACAAGCGACGGTAAATTCGTCATCGGTCACGATGATAACTATACGCGTCTTTCGGGTGAGGAAATTTTCCTCGGTCAAAACACACTTGGCGAGCTTCAAGAGGTTGTTTTCTTCGATAAGGACGGCAAAAAGGACAGAGTTGATTTACGCCCAAGCTGTCTTGAAAACTACCTAAAAATCGTGAAAAAGTATGAAAAGCACGCGGTTGTGGAGCTAAAATCCGATTTTACCGATGAGGAAATTGCTAAAATCGTCGATATAGTAAAGAGCTACGACTACCTTGAAAGCACAACGTTTATTTCCTTTATCTACGACAACCTCACAAAAATAAAAAAGCTTGTGCCAAGCCAAAGCGCACAGTATCTTTTTTGGAAGATAACAGACGAGGAAATAAGCCGCCTTGTTCGCGACAAAATTGACGTTGACGTTTGGTGCCGCGAAATTACAAAGGAGCAAATCGACGCGTGCCACAAGGCAGGCCTTATAGTCAACTGCTGGACTGTGGACACCCCCGAGGAGGCAAACAAGCTAATTGAATGGGGCATTGACTATATCACTACTAATATTCTTGAATAACAAAAAGGACACCACAGTGTCCTTTTTTCTTGCTTGATTTATATTTCAAAGGCGTCGCCTGCCGAAATATACTTAATTTTGCTCGAATAACTGTTTAATATTTCGTATTGTCTTGTTCCCGTGCAGTGACAGGTATAATATTCTGTTTTTAATGTGTTAAGCGACGAGGCGATTTTTTTAAGCGCGCCTTCCTCATCTATCTTAGACGTGTGAAATCCACCGATAACATGAGTTGGATTTACTTGCTTGGCAATATCGTATATTCCCTTATGCGAGCAGCCCGAAAACAAAACGCGCTTACCGTTCTCCTCTATCAAAAGATACTCTTCATGCTCAAAGTTGTCAGAGCTCTTTTTGCCGTTTACGCTTTTTTGTAGTCCAAACGTTAAAAGTGGGTGCGTTCTTTTTGCTTCATCAAAGTAAATAACCGATGATGACGGTGAGATTTTTTGTCCGTTTTTTGTAAAAATCACGCGTGACGTGTCTAAAATTCGCATATCCAAGCTCAAATCCTTGTCGCTTGCGTTACAAAAGCTATCAAACGCTCCCACTCGCACGTAAAGCGGCGCTTCTCGGTTCACCTCGAAAAATTTCATAGCTCCACCGCCGTGGTCGTTATGTCCGTGTGAAAGAAATGCAAAATCAACGTCTGATAAATCAACACCAAGCGCGGTTGCGTTTTTATAAAACAAGTCGCTTGCACCAAAATCGAAAAGTATTTTTTCATTTTCAAGCTCAATTAAAAGCGATAAGCCGTGCTCGCACAAAAATCCCGCCTTGGACGTATTTTCCGACAAAACTGTTATTTTCATATTTCACCTCTTTGCCCCGGTGCTTTTCCGAAATGCTTTTTATAAAGTCTGTAAAATGAGGAATAATCGTTAAAGCCTGATTCGTGGCACGCCTCGATTACCCCCTTGCCGTTTCTTACCTTTTTGTTAAAGAGAATTAGCCTTTTTGCGTTTATGTAGCTATGCGGAGATTTTCCCGTTGCTTTTTTGAAAACGCGCGACACCTGTGAGGGGCTGACGTGCATTTGCTCTGCTATTTTTTCAATAGTTAAATCACTTGTCAAATTCTCATTGACAAAGGAAATCATTTCCGCCTCCAAGCCTCTTTCGGCAAGCTTTTTTTCTCTCATATTAAATGCGGAGTTTATACTGCAAAGGAGTGAGGAAAGATTTGAAATTATCGCATCGTTTTTATTAAATAAAGCACTCTCGCTAATCAGCTTTTCAATTTGCGTTATCGCGCTCACTGCGCCAAGCTCACCCGAAAAATAGATATTTTCCTCGCCAAGTCCTCTTTTCTTGAAGGGTGACAAAAGCTCTATCGAAAAATTCGTGCCTGAAAAAATACTACTCGAAAAATTAAGCACGTATCTTTCGTATTCTGTGCTTTTATTTACTATCAGCTTGTGCGTTTCGCTCGGGCGCATAAGCATAATAGCTCCCGGCTTCAGCTTATATAAGGTGCCCTCAACGATATAGTCAACGTTACCTCGCACCAAGCAAAAAATCTCGTAGCTATCGTGGATATGCGTTGGAAAATCGCTATCCTTCGGCGCTTTGTCAATTGAGTGAGAAAGTATAAAGCCGTCTATTTCAACAGAATTTAATACCGCCATTTTTAATCTCCTTGGATTTTCTTATAATCACTCTATCACAATATGACAAGAAATACAATATATTTTGCTAAAAAATGCAATTGTATTGTAAAATTATTTATTATATAATAAAGAAAATGGCGACCTTTGCGCCTTTTGGAGGAAACAAAATGGATTTTAATAAAATGCCCGACTTTTTCGGCTCTTCTCTTGCCTCGCTTGATGAGTGGGAGAAAAAAAGAGGCGAGCTTAAATCACTTATATTAAACGAGGAATACGGCTCGTTTTCGCTTTCCTGTGCGCCAACCATATCAGTTGAGCGTCAAGGTGTGAATTTTGCGAGCAAGGCGGATTGGGACCGCGTGAGCTTCACCTTCTCCCTTGGCGAAAAGACGCACACGGTTGAAACCGAGCTTATCTTACTAAAGGATGAGCCGCTTGATACGCCAATCTTTATTTACATTGACTTTTCAAAGGAAACGCCGTCAAAATACCTGCCTGTTGAGGAAATTTTAGATAACGGCTGTAATATTTTCAAGGTTTTCTATCAGGATATTACAACTGACGACGGTGATTTTGAAAACGGTCTTTGCGCTTTCCTTAGCGGTGGCGGCAAGGACTACGGCAAAATTGCGGTTTGGTCATATTTTTTAAGAATAATGGCAGACTATCTAAAAAGCATCGGTCACACAGGCACGCTTAGTGTCGCAGGACATTCACGCCTCGGCAAAACCGCGCTTTTAACCGCAGCTTATGACGAAAGATTTATGCTTGCCTGCGTAAACAACAGCGGTTGCTGTGGCGCTTCCCTCTCTCGCTTTAAGGATGAGGGTGAGGAAACGATAAGAGATATTGTCGGCACGTTCCCGTTTTGGTTTAAGGAAAAATATCACTCGTACGTGGAAAGCGAAAACTCTCTTCCCTTTGACCAGCATATGCTCCTTGCACTTATCGCGCCGAGGTGCGCCATTATCGGCTGTGCCGAGCTTGACTATTGGGCAGACAACGACGGCGCTTATAATTCCTGCCTTTTATCAAACGGCGCGTGGGGCGTTTACGGCAAGCGCGGAATTTTCCCCTGCCCTCATTCATACGAGGAATTAATCAAGGAAAACAAGCATCCAACGTTGCTTGACGGTGAGATTGGCTACTTCATACGAGGTGGCTCGCACTTTCTTTCACGCTACGATTGGCAAAAATACATAGAAAAAATAAAGGAGATTTAATATGGGACTTCAAAACAAGCTTGCAGTAATCACAGGCGCGGGCGGTGTTCTCTGCTCTTCATTTGCAAAATGCTTAGCTAAGGAGGGCGTGCGCGTTATGCTTCTCGACCTCAACTACGAGGCGGCAAAAGCGGTTAGCGACGAAATTGTAAAGGGCGGCGGAGTTGCCGAGGCTTATCAGTGCAACGTGCTCGAACGCGACTCAATTGAGGCGGCGCACAATGAGATTTTAAGCAAATACGGAAAATGCGATATTCTTATAAACGGTGCAGGCGGTAACAGTCCACGTGCAACCCTTGCAAAGGAATATTTTGAAAAGGGCGACGAAAAGCTTGAGAGCGAAAAAACGTTTTTCAACCTTCAACCAAAGGATTTCGGCTTCGTTTTCGACCTTAATTTAATGGGCACGCTCCTGCCAACACAGGTTTTTGCAACTGATATGCTTGACTCTGGCGGCACCATCTTAAACGTTTCATCAATGAACGCGTTCCGACCTCTCACAAAAATCCCTGCGTATTCTGCGGCAAAGAGCGCGGTTTCCAACTTTACAGAATGGCTTGCCGTTTATTTTGCGGGTGCAGGCATTCGCGTAAACGCAATTGCTCCCGGCTTCTTTGTAACGAAGCAAAATGAAGCACTTTTATTCAAGGACGGAGTGCCAACTCCAAGAACGGAGAAAATTTTGCGCGCAACGCCTATGGGTCGCTTTGGCGAGGCAGACGAGCTGCTTGGCGCACTTCTTTTCCTTTTAGACAACGAAAAATCAAGCTTTGTAACAGGCGTTGTTCTTCCTGTTGACGGCGGATTTAGTGCTTACTCGGGGGTATAATATGAGACTTTGTGGTTTTGCAGACGAAGCAGATAGCTTTTTAAGCGGTCAAGTAACCGCGCTTAAAAGAAACAAAATGGAGCTTCTTGAAATAAGAGGTGTTGACGAGGAAAATATTTCCGTTGTTCCTGTGGGAAAGCTTAAGGAAATAAAAAAGATGCTTGACGAAAACATCATTGGCGTTTGGTCAATAGGCTCACCTATCGGGAAAGCCGACCCCTGTGTCGATTTTGACAGTCACATCGAGAAATTTAAGCACGTATGCGAGGCGGCAGAAATACTTGGTGCAAAAAGAATAAGAATGTTCAGCTTTTTCACCAAGGACGAAAAAATCGCGCTCTTATCACTTGAAAAATTACTAAAAATCACACCAAGCGGCATTATTCTCTGCCACGAAAACGAAAAGGGAATTTTCGGTGACGACTACGAGTCCTGTGTGAAAATTCACAAGGAGTTCCCCGAAATCAAGGCGGTTTTCGACCCTGCAAACTTCGTTCAATGCGGCGTTGACACAAAAGCGGCTTGGCAGGAGCTTTCACCGTACGTTAACTATATGCATATAAAGGACGCACTTGCAAGCGGTCAGGTTGTGCCTGCGGGAAGCGGTATCGGTAACTTAAAATATCTTATCGGCGAATATGCAAAAATGGGCGGCGAGGTTTTAACGCTTGAGCCGCACCTTATGGAATTTTACGGACTTAGCGAGCTTGAAAACGGTGAGAGCATGGCTAAAAAGCCTGTCTTTACCGATACAAACGTTGCTTTTGATGCAGGTGCTAATGCACTCAAAGCATTACTTGACGAATTAAACTTAAAATACTAAGAGGTATATTATGAAGCTTGGAGCACAGTTTTACACATTAAGAGATAAGTGCAAGGACACAAACTCCTTTGCAGAGTCACTTGCGCGCGTTGCCGACATCGGCTATACCGAGGTGCAAATTTCGGGCGTTTGCAAATACGAGCCCGAATGGCTTAACGAGGAATTAAAGAAAAACGGTCTTACCTGCGTGCTTACACACTGGGGGCCCGAGGACGTACGCGACAACACGCTTGAGGTTATTAAAAAGCACGAGGTATTCGGCTGCAAAAACATCGGTATCGGCTGTATGCCCGGTTGGGTAAGCTGGGATAACTACGTTGCATTTGCACGTGATTTTAAGGAGCCTGCAAAAATAATTGCACAAAACGGCGCAAAGCTCTTTTACCATAACCACGCCTTTGAATTTGCACGCACACCCGACGGCGAAAGATACTTTGATAAAATTTTGAAGGTTTTCACACCCGAGGAATTAAGCATCACGCTTGATACATATTGGGCGGCGCTTGCAGGCGTTGACCTTTGCGACCTTATTCCGAGCCTTAGCGGCAGACTTGAATGCGTACACCTAAAGGATTTAGCCGTTGACGCGGAAAAGAACGCACCGAGAATGGCGGCTATTGGCGACGGTAACATTAACTTTGAAAAGCTTCTTCCTCTCTTCGAGGCGGCAGGCACTCAGCACTTGCTCGTTGAGCAGGACGACACACAGGGTGAATGTCCGTTTGAATGCTTAAAGAGAAGCTACAAAAACTTAAAAGCGATGGGAGTAAAATAAAATGGAAAAGATTAGACTTGGAATTATCGGATGCGGTAACATCGGTAAGGTACATACAGACAATATAGTTGGCGGAAAATGCCCCGAGGTAGAGCTTACCGCCGTTTGCGACCTTAAAAAGGAGCGCCTTGACGAGATTTTGGAAAAAGCACCGAATGCTAAAGCGTTTTACGATGCAGAAGAAATGATGGACTCAGGACTTATTGACAGCGTTTTGGTTGCCGTTCCTCACTACGACCACCCCAAATATGCAATTATGGCACTTAAAAAGGGACTTCACACGTTAATTGAAAAGCCTGCCGGCGTATATACCAAGCAGGTTATCGAAATGAACGAGATAGCTAAGGAATCAAACGCGGTATTCGGAATTATGATGAACCAGCGCACAAACTGCATCTATCGCAAAATGCGCGAGATTGTAAAGAGCGGCGACCTTGGAGAGATTAAGCGCACAAGCCTTATCATTACCGACTGGTATAGACCGCAGGTATATTACGATTCAGGTGATTGGCGTGCAACCTGGTCAGGCGAGGGCGGCGGCGTGCTTCTCAATCAATGCCCACACAACCTTGACCTTTGGCAATGGATTTGCGGTATGCCGACAAAAATCCACGCAAAGCTTCACTACGGCAAGTGGCACGACGTTGAAATTGAGGACGACGTTAGCGCATACTGCGAGTACGCAAACGGTGCAACGGGTACGTTTGTTACAACAACAGGCGACACCCCCGGTACAAACCGCTTTGAAATCACGCTTGAAAAGGGCAAGCTGGTTGCCGAGGACGGCGTGCTTAAAATGTGGGTAAACGAAATGACGGAAAAGGAATTTTCACGCACGAACGAAAACCCGTTTGCAAGACCTAATTTTGAATTTAGCGAGGTTGAAACGGACGGACAAAATCCACAGCACTCAGGCGTGCTTAATCAATTTGCAGATGCAATTTTGCGCGGAGGCGAGCTCGTTGCACGCGGCGAGGAGGGCATAAACGGCCTTACCATTTCAAACGCAATGCACCTTTCCTCTTGGCTCGGCAAGGAAATTGACCTTTCCACCTTCGATAGCGAGCTTTTCTACGAGGAGCTTTCAAAGCGTATTGCAACCTCACGCCGCAAGACAACGGTAAAAGAGGTTGGCACGGTTGATATGAACGCTTCGTTCGTAAAAGACCATTATCACACGAAATAGGCGTAAAATAATTGAGGACGTGTCTAAATTAGGCACGTTCTTTTTTGTTTCTCAAAATGGCAGGAAATGTTCACACAGTATTCATTGACAAAAACATTATCTTTTGATATAATAATAAAAACGGCGCACAAGCTGCGCCACTTAATTTCACCTCGCGAAAGGATTTACATATGAAAAAGAAAATTTTATCATTTTTACTTTGTCTTTCTCTTTGTCTGACGCTTGTGCTTTCCTCATGCGTTATTCCGAATTTAACGCCAAAGCCTGAGGGAAAAACGTTTATAGACGACATTTTATGCACTTGGGACAAGGATGAAAGCTTTGATTCTTCAAGCGCATTCGTTCCAAACGGCGCTATTGCAAAAAAGAGCGACAAATTTGTTTACACAACCGAGCCCGTGTATGCAAACGAGAGCGTTGGCATTTTGGTGGACAAAACAATATATCGCGTTTACAATCTTGCAAGCGGCGCGCTTATCTTCGAGGACTTCACCGACTTTGATATTAAAACTCTTTCATACGCCTCGGAAAACAAAGCAATTAGCGTTACCTTACTTGACAAAATGGTAATGGTTACCAAAACCGCAAGCCTAAATTCACAGGAAACCGCATATTTCTATGACGAAAACGGAAACGAGCTTTTAGTTACACCCGATACCTCGCTTACTATATTAGATGAGGACAGAATTATTCTTAACCACAAGCTTTACGTTTTGACGAGCGGCAAGCTTGAATTAAAGAAGGATTTAAGCGGCATTTCTCCCGAATTTTACTCAATCGTAACAAAGCTTACTCCATTCGGTGACAGATATATTTATTTAGACGGCACAACCGTTTACGTGTTTGACGAGGGATATAGTTTCCTTTTCAAAAAGACACTAAAACAGACACAGGGTGCAACGTTTTTAGACGAGCAGTATAAGATTTTCACCCTTGCAAACGGAAATATCATTTTCCAAACGACATACTCCGTCGGCAATTATTCAGCAGATCTTGAACCGTATACATACGACTATATTTCGGGTGGAAAATGCTTTAGAGTTGATTCCTACCTTTTAGATATCAGGAGCGGCAGCTACAAGGAATTTGAGCTTTCCTACGTCCTTTCAACCGTTTTACCCGTTGAAGGCTCAGGTGTTGATATTTCCCTTCCATACGGCGCACAAAACGTTGGCGTTGGACAAAAAATTGATGCAAAGAAGCTTGTTTTGACGGGTGACTCGGCGCTTGCTTCATTCTTGCTCTACAATAACGGCAACATAAAGGGCTTCCCGGGTGTTGACGGTTCAGCAGACATCAAGGTTATCAGTGAAAAAAGATTTATCGCAGAAAATGATTTTTTGGTTAAGGTTTACGACGAAAACGCAAAGCTCATCGGCACACTTGACTCATACGAATACTATAACAATAAATTTATCGTAACTGACAAAGAGATATTAAACCACAATCTTGAAACGGTTTACTCTCTTACTGAAAACAATGCCGCTGTCGCTGACGTAACGTGCGACTCCGTTTTCGTTGTTGCATACGACAAGGAAGCGAAGATTTCAACCACATACCTTATTACAGACGGTGGCGAGCCTAAGGCTATATCAAGCGAATACGAGCTTATCGTAAGCGACGGCTTCTTTGCAACCGTTTTGGAAAAGGACGGCGCTCACAAGCTTATCGTTTGCAAAACAAACGGTGAAGCAATCGGTGAATTTGCAATTGAAAACGGCGCTTCGATAGACTGCTTCGATGACTACGACGGATATGCAATTCTCGAAACGAAGAATATCGAGGGCAAAACGATGTACGTTACTGTTTTTAAGACGGTTGCTAATTAACAAACGGGTCTCTGACACATTAAGGTGTACAAAAACCACGTTATCCAATAAAAAATGGCTATCGCAAAATTAAGCGATAGCCAATTTTTTATATAAGTCCCGATATAAAATCCGTAACAAATGATAAATCATAACCAAGCTCGGTTACAACAATGTATGCGCCTGACAAAATGGCAACCAACACTAACATCACGACGAATACAGTCGCAATAACTGTTAAGACATAATTCTTTATTTTTGAAAAGATAAATGAAAGAATTGTGAAAACGCCGTAAACCTGTGTTGCCCTCGGTGCTTTTGCAGATTGGCAAATTGTGATAAGCACACCAAAATAAGGTGGGCAAAGAAGCGTCAAAAGGAGCAAGAAGAAGTTTACTCTATCGTTGGATTTTACGTTCTTTTCCTTCTTTTCCTTAACTATTTCCTTTGGCTCGCTTTCAGTTATCTTTTCCTCAGCCTTTTGAGGCACAGCTACCGCCGTTACCTCCTTTGGTGTTGATTTCGGGGTTGGTTCTTTCTCCTTAGGAGCGGCTGCCTTTTCACTTTTCTTTGCTTCGGTAGCTTCTTTTTTAACCTCTTCTGCCGCCTTTGCTTCCTGCTTTTTCTCCTCAGGCTTCTTTTCAGCGGTATCCTCTGCGGTTTTTTTCACAGTTCTTTTTGCTCTCGTTGCCTTTGGTGGCTCAGTTGGAGCATTTTCTTCGGGTGTTGCTTCCTTCTTTTCCTCTGCCTTTGGAGCGGACGCGCTGTCAACCTTTTCAGCCGCTACCTTTTTTACAGTTCTTTTTTTCGGAGCTGCTTCCTTGTTATCTTGTGCTTTTGCGGGAGCGGCTTCCATAGTTGCACCGCAATGTGCGCAGAACTTTGCGCCGTCCTCGATTTCCTTGTTACACTTATTACAAATCATAGCCTACCCTCCTTACGCCATTATAGCGGAGAGGTCGATGACACCCGCATAATAAAGAACAACCAAAACCGCCAAGAAAATAACTACCAAGGTGCAAGCGATTGCTACCATCAATCTTGGAATAAACCATTTTAAGAACCAAGGCAAAATTGCACAAAGACCGTACGTCCTTGCTGAGCGCGGTTGAATATCAATTTTTGATGCCCATAAAACAAAGCCGAAGATTACACCCTGTGGAACGAAAAGTGACAAAAGAACGGTTAAAAACGCAATTGCACCGCTTGTATGCTCGGGAATTTCAACGTTTTTCACCTTATTTTCTGTCTGACAGCCACATTGAGTGCAAACAATAGCTTCGTCGTCAAGCTCTTTTTTGCATTTTTGACAAATCATATTAAGTCTCTCCTTATCAAGCGCCAAAATTTGGCGTACTATAAATTTATTTTATCATAATATTATATAAATGTCAAGGGTGGCTTTTGTCGAATTGATAACAGAAAATAACCACCAAAAGAAAAGAGCGCAAGTGCGCTCTTTTCTTATTGTATAGTACTCAACAAAATTCCGGCTATCAATGCATAATAAGCAAGGTATATTACAATAATCAATGCAAATACAACAACCTGCAAAATTATGCCAAGGATACCAAAGGTAGTTCCAACCTTAACCATTGTGTGCGATTCACCGTTTTTCTTTTTATAAATAGCTCCTGTTATAAAAGCAGCGATGCTGCCAACTATACCCCAATTCAAAACAATTGAAGCAATGCCCGTTATCATACAAACAATAGCGAGTGCAAAGGCTTTCTTTTTCGGCTTAACCTCTACGTAGTCGGGTGTACATTTTGGGCAAGCGCCGTTTACAAGCTCTGTGCCACAGTCCTTACAAAACATATTTTTTCTCCTTTACAAAATTATATTAGATAGCAAACATTCCAAAGAATGCAAAAGTCATACATACAAATGCAATCATATAGGAAATGCTAAAATAAACGAGCAATGCAATTGATTTTACAATAAGTCCTACAATGCCGAGAATTTTACCCGCTTTAGCAAGCTTATTACATTTTCCCATTTTGCCCTCGTAAAGAACCGAAAATACGATGGCAGCTATACACGTAAGAGGAGAGCCGTAGCCGAGCAAGCCCAAAATTGAGGTAGCAAAGGATACTATGCCGAAAATCATTGCCGACATCGGCTCTTGATTTGGATTTTTCTTTTCGCAAATAACTTCAGCTTGCGGTTGTTCGCTTGTTTTTTCTTCTTGACATTTTGGACACGTGCCGTCAATTAGCTCTGTGCCGCATTGTGAACAAAACATATATTTCTCTCCTTTATCAAGCCAAGTAGGAAATGTGTGTCATTATAAAATTATAAAACTCCTCAACGAAGCCGAAGCAATAAGCAAGCGCTAAAACGAACGAATATATTGCTCCTATCGCCGTCAAGATTGCCGAAACAACCGCGGTAACGGCAATAATTATCGTATTGAGAACGACGCCTACTATGCCAAGAATGTTGCCCGCCTTAGTAAGCGAGTTCGATTTTTTCATTTTGCTCTTATATAAAAACGCAAAAACAATTGCGGCTATGCTTAAATACGGATAGCTGTAGCCAAGCAAGCCGAGCGCTCCCGCAACAACGGAAATTATACTGAAAATCTTTGCCGACGTCGGCTCACGCTTTGTTTTGTCGTCTAAATAAACAATAGTTTCCTTAGACGGAAAATCTAATCTTTCGTCTTGCTGACACTTCAAGCAAACACCGTTAATCAGTTCAGTGCCACAATTCACACAATACATAAAAACCCCTCCCACTTGTTGTTCTTATCTCCATTTTAGCATAAGCTAACGCATTTGTCAACAATTGGGAGGAATGTTAAAATATTAAGTTGTACGCATTATACAAGCGAGGTGTGAAATCATAGCTTCATTTCAAGTAGCGTATCAAGCTCCTTTTGCCGTTCGCTTGGATATAGGGGCAGGCGAAGCTCATTTTCAAGAAAGCCAAGGCGCGAAAGGAGATATTTAAGCGGCACAGGGTTGGTTTCAGAAAAAAGCGCCGCGACAATGGGTGCAAGCTCGCGTTGTATTTTTAGCGAATTATTCACACTTCCCTCGGCAAAGCCCTTACAAAGCTCTTTCATTTTGCTTGGCAAAAGGTTTGACACAACCGAAATTACCCCCTTGCCGCCGAGCGCAAGATTAACGTATGTCATATCGTCGTTGCCCGTGTATATATCGTATCTGTCGCCGTATTTTTGGTGTAATTCCTGTAAATAACTCACACTTCCCCCTGCTTCCTTGATTGCGACTATACTTTCCACACAAGAAAGCTCACCGTAAACCGAGAGCGGTATTTGTGCGCCCGTCCTTGTCGGCACGTTATATAAAATAAGCGGCAGAGGTGTGCATTTTGCAACCTCCCGAAAGTGATTTACAAGTCCCTTTGGAGTTGGCTTATTGTAGTAGGGAGAAACGCACAAAAGTGCATTTGCCCCCGATAAGTGTGCGTTTTTTGCGTATCTTTGCGTGCTTTCGGTACAATTTGTGCCTACCCCGACAATAAGCGGTACTCTCTTTTTTATAACGTCATTTGCAAATTTTACAATTTCCTCGCGCTCTACCTCACTAACCGTGGGTGCTTCGCCTGTTGTGCCGAGAACAACTAAGCCGTCGACACCGTTTTCAATTTGATATTCTATTATACGCCCAAACGACACGTAGTCGACCCTGCCGCCTCGAAACGGAGTTGGCAAGGCGGTTATAACACCGTAGGGCAAAATGATATTTTGCATACAATTTCCTCCAAAATGTGAAAAAGTGTTGAAAATATTTTCTAAATGCTTTATACTATATATGATATGCGCGTATATTTTTATGTGCGCGCCATTTTTCACGCGGAAGGAGCGTATAAATATGATAAAAAACACCTTGCCCGAAACCACGCTCAAAACGAGTGATTTCTACTATGATTTACCGTCTGAGCTTATCGCGCAAACGCCACTTACCCCAAGGGACTCTTCCCGTCTTTTGGCACTTCGCAGAAACGGCGAAATTGAAGATAAGCACTTTTACGATATAATTGACTATCTTAACGAGGGAGATACGCTCGTTATCAACGATTCACGCGTTATTCCTGCAAGAATTTACGGTGAGAAGGTGCGCCAAGGAGAGTTTGAGACTGCACCGTCCAAAATCGAAACGCTTCTTTTGAAGCACCGCGGCAACGACGAGTGGGAGGTGCTTTTGCGCCCTGCCAAAAAAATAAAGCTCGGCGGAAAAATCAAGTACGATTGCACGCTTGAGGGCACGGTTATCGATATTGTCGAGGATGGCAACAGAATTGTAAAATTCGACTACGACAGAAGCAAATACACAAATATTTTCGAGGTTTTGGAGCTTGTAGGCTCTATGCCGCTTCCCCCATATATCACCGAAAAGCTTGAAGACAAGGACAGATACCAAACGGTTTACGCACGTGAAAACGGAAGTGCGGCGGCACCAACCGCAGGGCTTCACTTCACCCCCGAGCTGCTTGAAAGGATAAGAGCCAAGGGTGTTGCAATTGTGCCGGTTATGCTCCACGTCGGTCTTGGCACCTTCCGACCCGTTAAGGAGGAAAGCATCACCGACCACATAATGCACGCGGAGTTTATCACAGTTTCAGAGGAAAGTGCGCGCATAATCAACGAACGCCGCGCAAGGGGTGGCAGAACTATCGCCGTAGGTACAACCTCGTGCCGCACGCTTGAAAGCGCGTCAGGCGAGGACGGAACGGTTTTTCCCGTTGCCGATTCAACCGAGATTTTCATTTACCCCGGCTATAAATTCAAGGCAGTTGACGCCTTAATTACCAACTTTCACCTTCCCGAAAGCACGCTTATTATGCTTATCTCGGCATTCCGCGGCAGGGATAGAATTATGAACGCTTACAAGCACGCAGTTGACGAAAAATACAGATTTTTCTCATTTGGCGATGCGATGTTTTTGGAATAATAAACATTTGTAAGCAATTATAGCTCACGCTCTTCAAATTTAAGCTATTGACAATATCACGATACCGTGATATAATGTAATTAGAGATAACGATAAAAGGAGAATACCAATGCCTGTATTATCAAGATTTTACGGAATAATAATAAGAATGTATTTTCTTCAAAGCGAGCATAATCCGCCCCACATCCACGCAATTTACAACGAGGACGTCGCTGCAATTGATTTTATGACGGGTGAGGTGCTTGAAGGATACCTTCCGAATAAAGCAATGGATATGGTGTTGGAGTGGATATCATTGCACAAGGATACCTTGATGGAAATATGGAAAACGCAGGAGTTCAAAAAAATTCCACCACTTGAATGATAGGAGGTAGCGTTATGTTTCACAAAATTAAAAACATTTCCCCTCTCCCCGAATACAAATTAAGCATTCAATTTTCCGAGGGAGTAACTAAAATTTACGATATCAAGCCACTCTTTGAAAAAATTCCCGCATTTAACGTCTTAAAGGAAGCACCTATGGAATTTGCGTGTGTTTCCGTTGACGTCGGCGGTTACGGCATTGTATGGAATGATGACCTTGACCTTTCTTGCGACGAGCTTTGGGCAAACGGCGTTCAAATTAACACTCCGTTTGACGGCTTGATGGCATTCAGCGATGCTACAGAGCTTTGGGGACTGAACGAAAGCACACTTCGCAAAGCAATTTCATACGGCAAGCTTGTAAACGGCGTTGACGTATGTAAGTTTGGCAAGCAATGGGTCGTGTCTGTTGATGCCATGAAAAGAGAGTACGGAACTGCTAAAGAAAGAGTTTAAGCATTAAATTTTATCTATCGCGAATTCAATCTTTATAATGTTAAATGAAATGCATAGCAGGAGCTCTCCGCTATGCTTGAAATGATGCTTCATCATCTTGAAATGATTGCTTTGCAATCTTGAAATTTTTGCGATGCAAAAATATAAGAAAGGATGTGCCAAATGGACTTAATTGCAATTGTCGGACCGACGGCGGTTGGCAAGACCGCGCTTGCGCTTGCGCTTGCAAAAAAATATAATGGCGAAATAATTTCGTGCGACTCTATGCAAATTTACAAGCATATGGACGTTGGCACAGCTAAGCCGACAAAGGACGAGCAAGCAGCTTGCCCTCACCACTTAATTGATATAAAGGAGCCAAACGAGGATTTTTCCTGTGCGGAATACGCTTCCTTGGCGAGATTAGCGATAGAGGACGTAAAAAGCCGCGGCAAGCTACCTATTTTTTGCGGTGGCACAGGACTTTATCTTGATGCGGTTTTGAAGATTTCATCCTTTTCCGAGACACAGGTTGACGAAAATTACCGCAAGGAGCTTGAAAAATTCGCAAGCGAAAACGGTGTTGACGCACTCCACGGTATGCTGCGTGAAATTGACCCCGAGAGTGCCGATGCGATACACAAAAACAATCAAAAAAGAGTTATCCGCGCGCTTGAAATTTTCCATACCACAGGAAAGAAAAAGAGCGAGCTTGACCGCCTTTCTCGCGAGGTAGCGCCGCCTTATGATGCTACGGTATTTTTCTTAACCGCGCACGACCGCGACCTGCTCTACTCGCGCATTGAAAGCCGCGTTGATATTATGCTTGATGAGGGGCTTCTTTCCGAGGCGGAATATCTTTGGAAAAACGGATTTTTGAAGCCTGAATACAATTCATATGCGGCAATTGGCTACAAGGAGCTTATTCCCTATTTTGAAGGAACAAAAACGCTTGAGGCGTGCGTTGATGACTTAAAGCTCGCCACGCGCCACTATGCAAAAAGGCAGCTCACCTGGTTTTCAAGAAACGAGAGCTATCACAAAATTTATATTGACACAGAAAACGCATACGATACCGCAAGCGCCGTAATTGACGGCGAGAAAAATCCGAAGTGGGCGCAAATTGACGCAGGCTACGAGGAGGTAATGAGCGATATTCGCCGTCTTGACAAAAGCGGCACGGTTTCGCTCCTTGCCGCAACGAAAATGCAAAGTGGCGAGGATATAAACTACCTTATATCCAAGGGTGTTAAAATCATTGGCGAAAACAGAGTGAACGAGCTAATTGAAAAATACGACTCCTACGATAAAAGCGCGGAGCTTCATTTCATCGGCACGCTTCAAAAAAACAAGGTGAAATATATAATTGATAAGGTTTCACTTATTCACTCTCTTGATTCTTTCTCTCTTGCGGAGGAGATAAGCAAGCGCGCGACTAAAATCGGCAGGGTGATGGACGTCCTTGTCGAGATAAACAGCGGCCGCGAGGAAAACAAGGGCGGAATTTTGCCTGAAAATTTAGGCGAATTTCTTAATTCATTGAAGGTGCTTTCGGGCGTGCGCGTGCGTGGTCTTATGACTATGGCACCGAGATGTGAAAAAAGCGAGGACTACTATAAATACTTTTCGCTCACCAAGGAGCTTTTCGATGAATTTTTCAAAGGTGACGAAAACGCGATTTTATCAATGGGTATGAGCGAAAGCTATAAGGAAGCAATAGAGTGCGGAGCAACGCTTGTAAGGGTTGGCTCTAAAATATTTGGAAGGAGATATTAAAATGGGACTTTTTGATATTTTTAAGAAAAAGAAAATAGAAAACATTGATGATGAGGATGAGGCGCTTCAAGCGGAGGGCGGCAAGGAGCAAGCCCCCGAGGTTTCTATCGAGGGACAGGTTGAATTAAAGATTTGCAAGCCGAAGACCTTTGAGCAGGCTCTTGGCGCGGTTGATTATCTCATTTCCGGAAGAACCGTGCTATTAAACCTTGAAGACATAGACCGTTCTCTTTATCGCAGAATAATTGATTTTATAAGCGGTGCTTCATATGCGCTTGGCTTAACAATAAAGAAGGCGACGAACGATTCATACTTTATAGCTCCCCGTGAGGTTGACGTTAGCGGCGAAATTTTCGACACTCCTGATGCCGACGAGGAATTTTTCACAATTTAATTGAAAGAGGGTAAAATGGAGCTTTTACAAATTCTTTGGTTTTATTTTGGACGAATAGTCTTTTCGGCACTTTCTCTTTTTCAAACGGTTTTGATTGTACGCGCAATCCTTTCGTGGATACCGCCCGTGCGCCGCTCGCGCTTTTTCTGGGTGCTTGATAGAATTACCGAGCCGTTTTTGCGCCCTATTCGCAACGTTTTAAGAAAAATCAGCTGGCTTCGCGAGGTGCCGATTGATTTTTCATCACTGATTTTATTCATTATTATTGACATCGCAATGATGCTACTTGGCATCGTATTATAGGAGAAAAATGCTTACTACTTTTATTTTAGTCGTTATAATTGCGGGCGTAATAACGCTTGACCAAATTTCGAAGCTGCTCGTCGTTTCCTTTATGGAGCTTGGCGAGGGAATTGAGATTTTGCCGAGCTTTTTCCGCTTGCGCTATATAACCAACCCTGGTATGTCCTTCGGCCTTTTTGGAGAAGGTGACAAGCGTTGGATTTTTATGGTTATTTCACCTATTGCACTCATCGCAATTGCCATATATCTTTTCAAGTTTTCAAAGGACAGGCTTTCTATGAAAATAGGTCTTTCCTTCATACTTGGCGGCGGTCTTTCCAATATGATTGACAGAACCTTCTACGGGGACAGCATTTTCCACGGTGAGGTTATAGATATGTTTGACTTCTACGGAATTTGGCAGGCTATATTCAACGTGGCAGACTCCTTCGTTTGTATAGGCGCGGCCCTCGTCGTCCTTACCTTAATAGTTGATATTATTCTTGAAAAGAAGGACACAAAAAAAGGCGCTTTGGAAAAAGCCAAGTCGTTAAACGAAAAAATGACAGGTAGCGTTTCAAGAGAGCTACCCAAGCCAACAATTGATAACGCAAATGAAACAAAAAATAGCGAAAAACAGACACTCCCCGAGGAATTTTCCAAAAACGGCGAGGAAAAAGACTGATGACTGCGACTGAAATTGACGTAAAAAAGCGACTTGATTTATACGTTAGCGAAGCATCGGGCTCAACGCGCTCGGGCGCTCAGACACTAATCGATAACGGTTGCGTTTTGGTAAACGGCAAATGTGAGAGCAAAAACTACCGCATAAGGCTTGGCGACGTGATAGAAATAAATACACCCGAGCCTAAGGAGCTTGAGGTTTTGCCCGAAAATATTCCTCTTGATATTATTTATGAGGATGATGAAATTGTTGTAATCAATAAAAAATCAGGTATGGTTGTGCATCCCGCAAACGGAAATGAAAGCGGCACGCTTGTCAACGCGCTTTTGTATCATTGTAGGGGTTCTCTTTCAGGAATAAACGGCGTTATTCGCCCGGGAATTGTCCACAGAATTGACAAGGACACAAGCGGTCTTTTGGTTGTGGCAAAAACCGACGAGGCTCACGTTTTCCTCTCTTCACTTCTCAAGGACCACGGAATTAAAAGAGTTTATCATGCGATTTTGTCGGGTCACTTAAAGGATGCAAGCGGCACAGTAAACGCACCTATTGCGCGTCATCCTGTTGACAGAAAGAAAATGGCAGTTGTTAAGGGCGGCAAGGAAGCAATAACGCACTATACCGTCTTAGAGGAATATCCATCGTTTACTTATGCAAAAATGGAGCTTGAAACGGGCAGAACGCACCAAATTAGAGTTCATATGAGCCACATAGGTCATCCGATAATAGGTGATACGGTCTACGGCGGTGGCAAAACTCCGTTTGAAAAAGCGAATTCATCCCTGCTTGACGGACAAATTTTGCACGCAAAGGAGCTTTCCTTCCCTCACCCAAAAACGAAGGAGATACTGCACTTTGAATGTGAGTTACCCGACAATTTCAAGGAACTATTAAAAAGGCTTGAAAAATTAAGCTAAGCTACAAAGCGCCAATCCCTCCGTCAGCAAGCTGACACCTCCCTTT
>JBGVIN010000041.1:0-38411 GCA_045123255.1 Eubacteriales bacterium | reverse complement strand
TCGCCAAGGCACAAAATAACAACGTCAGAGTTCCTTGCAAGCGTAACCGCCTCATCAATACCCGACGTATCTGTTGCATCAAGCTCCAAGCTGCATCCCTTTGCGTAAGAAATTTGCGCATTTGGAAGCAAGCATTTTATTCCCTCTAAAACAGTTACGGTTTCTTCCTTATCGTACGCGCACCACCAAGAGCCGACGATTTCCTTTTCGCTCGCAAGTGGACCTATAAGCGCAACTCGCTTCGCATCCTTACTAAACGGCAAAACGCCGTTGTTTTTAAGAAGCACCGCGCTTTCCTCACTCGCCTTGCGTGCAAGTGCCTTATGCTCAGGGCAACCAAGAACGTACCTTGCCTCCTCGGGATTTGCATCTCGGTACGGATTTTCAAAAAGACCCAATTTTTCCTTCAACTCTAAAACGTGCAAAACGGCTCTATCAATGTCCGCTACCGAAATTCTGCCCTCATCAATGAGCGCCTCGGCATTGCTCGTAATACAGGTTGTTGCCATTTCCATATCCATCTCGGCACGCATTGCGTACTCAACCGCCGTGCGTCTGTCCTCGCTAAATCCGTGGTCAACGGTGCTTGCAAGACAGTTGTAGTCTGAGCACACAACTCCGTCAAAGCCCAATTCATCTCTTAATATATCCTTCATAAGATGAGTGTTCAAAACGCAAGGAATACCGTTTAACGTTTGTTGTCCCGCCATAACGAGCGTTGCGCCCGCGTCAATTGCCGCCTTGTAAGGTGGCAGGTAGGTTTCCCTCAGCGTAACCTCGCTCATATCGGAAAGGTTATAGTCCTTACCGCTCTCAGGCGCACCGTAGGCTGCAAAATGCTTGCAGCTTGCGGCAATTTTATATTTACCCAAATCGCCTTGGAAGCCTTTGACCGTTGCTTTTGCAATCTCCGAGGCAAGGAAGGTGTCCTCACCGCTTGTTTCCATCACTCTGCCCCATCTTGCATCGCGTGAAACGTCAATCATCGGTGCAAAGGTAAGATGCACGCCGTCAACGCTTGCCTCCTTTGCCGCCATAGACGCGCATTTTTCGCAAAGCTCCATATCAAACGAGCAGGAAAGTCCCAAATTTATCGGATATAGCGTTTTATAGCCGCGAATAACGTCCTGCATAATTATAACAGGGATATTGTTTTTACTGTTCTCCAAAAAATTCCTTTGGATTTGCATCGTCCTTTCAGCGCCAAAGGAGTTGACAAGCGCTCCAGTTTCAAAAATATGCTCCTTCTCCAAGTCAAGCTCGCCAATAATACCCGTAATGGGCATATTTTCATCACGCAAAATAACGTTTGAGTCAAGCTGAATAAGCTGATAAAGCTTCTCCTTTAGCGTCATTTTCGTAAGTAATTTCTTAACGTCCATAAAAAACTCTCCTTTTTTCACCGCTCAAAGCGGTGTTTTGCCAAAAACGGCGCCGCAAGGCGGCACCGTTATACGCTTTTATTTTTTGCCCTGTCCGTAGTATGCGTTCGGGCCGTGCTTTCTATCGTAATGCTTGCGTAAAAGCACCTCTTGCATTCTTTCCGTTTTGCCGTTTGCCCCGAGCATAAGCATTTCCGTGTTATAAGACATCATTGCAACCTGCTCAAGAACAACAGCCGCCTCAACGGACGCCTTCGCGTTATCGCCCCAGGTAAACGGTCCGTGAGAGTGAACGAGAGCCGCGTGCATTTGCTGTACGCCCGTTTCTTTAAGTGATTCTAAAATCACCGTGCCCGTTTCCTTTTCATATTGACCCTTAATTTCAGCATCAGTCATTTTTCTTGTACACGGAATGGTTGTGCCAAAGTAGTCTGCGTGAGTTGTGCCGTATGGAGTAATTCCTCTGCCAACCTGTGCGTATATAGTTGCCCAAGGTGAGTGAGTGTGCGTAACGCCGCCAATTTCGGGATACGCCTTATAAAGCTCTAAGTGGGTAGGGGTATCGGATGACGGCTTGAGCGTACCCTCAATAACGTTTCCGTCAAGGTCGATAACAGGAAGCATATCAGGTGTTAAATCGTCATACTCAACGCCCGACGGCTTAATAACGACAAGTCCCTTTTCTCTGTCAATACCGCTAACGTTTCCCCAAGTGAACGTAATAAGATTATATTTTACAAGCATCATATTTGCTTCATATACTTCTTTTTTTAATTCCTCTAACATATTTCTTCTCCTTAAAATATTAAATTTATATATCTTCAAAATTATACTATCAAAAAAACAAAGCCGAGTCAATACCAATTTATTATTTTAATTAACTTTTTTGTAAAATGCTTGATTTTTCGTGCGTGTTGTGGTAAACTTACAATGTATGAATTTGACCGTTTGCGGTTTTTTCAGCAATTTCATTGTTCGTTACTGACGAAAGGGTATATATAAATGAAAAAGACTAATGAATTATTCAAGCTGCTTGTCCCCGTTATGCTTGCAGCAACTGCACTTGCGGTTGTTTTCACCTCCTTGGCGCTTTGCTTAACGTACTCACCCGACCACGGAAACATCGATATGAAATCGGCTTTCGCCATTTTCTTTGTAACAACCGTGCTTATTGCTCTTGTTGCTCCGATATTTTTTGTTATAGCCTTTAAGGAGCTGAAAATTACAAGAACCAAGCGCGACCTACCGTTTGGCAAAATAGCATCCTTGCTCGTTGCACTCTCGCTTTTTGCATATTCTATCGCGGATATGATATATATGACGTCAGGCGTGTTCCAGGCTTGGAGATTTTTCAGAGCAGTTGTTTCAATCTTCGTTATAATCTTTGCAGTAATTGAATTTTTACCGTCAAAAACAAAGATTGCTCCGTTTGTAAAAAATTTCATTAACGGATGTGTTCCCGTTTACACCGCGCTCTCAATTCTGGCACTCTATTTCAATCCAAAATACGTACCCGAGTATTTCAAAATTTTGTACGTAATAGCTTACGCGACCTTGACACTCTTCTTCCTTTACGATTTCAAATGGCGTCTTGTTCCAACAAACGCAAAGGCATACACAGCAATTTCGACAATGGCATTCACCTTGCCTGTCATCATTTCACTTGCTTCAATCGCAGGATATATTTTCAGAAACGGCGACTTCACACAAGCTAAGATAACGGTTAGCATTTTCGAAATGATATTTGTCTTAACACTTGGCATTTACGCACTTTCAAAGGTGCTTGCAGTTAAGAAAACCGTTGAATACGTCGTTGTGGAAACTGAAAAGCGCAGAATTAAAAAGGAACAAAAGGAAAAGCAAAGACAAGCTGAGGAGGATGCGAAATTTGACGCTATAAAGGCTCAAATTGACGAAGAAAACGCAAACAACCAAAAGGACGGCGAAAGCACCGCCGAAAACAAGTAAAATTTCAAAAAACAGCGCGATACGTGTCTGTTTTTAACGCTTTTTACTAAATTTAATAACATTGAAAAACGGACTTCAATTTTTGAAGTCCGTTTTGTTTTTTGTTGGTTGCTCTAAGAAAAAGGCATACCTTCATTTAGTGCTGCGAAAAGAAGCTGTTAACAATAGTTTTTTCTAAAAAAACACCGTACCCTGTGTCTAAATTACGCCATTCTTTCGAACTTTTCTTGTGTGATTTCATACTGTGTCGGCTTGCCGTTTAGATAACGTTCAAACTCGTCTATAATGTATTCCGCCATTCTTTCAACCTCGTTTGCTTGGCTGCCCGCTATGTGAGGTGTTAAGAAAATATTATCAAGCTTGTAAAAATCGCTACCCTCCATCGGTGGCTCGTCAATAGTAACGTCAAGGAGCGCACAGATGTCGCGTCTTTCTTTCAGAACCTTGAGCATACCAGGCTCGTCAACCTGCGCGCCTCTGCCTGTGTTAATAAACACAGTGTTCGGCTTCATTAAACGGAAATGTGCTTCTCTAAAAATGCCAACCGTTGCAGGCACGTTTGCCAAGTGGTTTGAGATAACGTCGCACTCGGAGAAAATTTTCTCCAAGGTAGCCTTCTTTGCGCCAAGCGCCTTAATTGCGCTACGCGGCATAAACTCGTCATAAACGTAAATATTGAGCTTGAATTTTTTAAGAAGCTTAATTACATTTCTGCCTATCATGCCCGCACCGATAATACCTATCTTGGAATTATAGTTACCTGTGTGTGCCTTTGAATATTCACTTGCTCTGTCGTAATGACCGCGTCTAACCATTCTGATTGATTGGAAAAAGCCCTTGTTTGCAAGCAAAATTTGCGCCATTGTAAACTCTGCAACAGGAATTGCGTTTGCGGCGAACGCGCTGAAAAGGCGCACGCCTCTGTCAAGATAATGTTGACCGAAATATTTCACCGAGCCTGCGGCATAGAAAAGCGCCTTGAGGTTAGGAAAATGCTTTGCAAAATTATCCTTTTCCTCAGTTCCTCCCGGCATTGACCACGTTGAAAAGATAAAATCAACGTCGGCGAATGCATCGGGGTTTTCTTCAAGATCTTCTTGGGAATAAACCCTATCGGTGTCAATATCAACGAGCGAGCGAAGGCGTGCCTTTGCCTCCTCGGAATATACGTAATCTACACTTTGCTTTCTGTTAGCTAAAAAAATTGCCTTCATTGTTGTTTCTCCTTAAATAAGTTGCCAAAGACGTTGGCATACACTTGTATTTTCGCACAAATCCTTCTCTTTGTCAAGCGTTTTTGGGGATTTTGTTAGTTTTTGAGCGCTTTTTTAACTTCGTTAAAATTTATCGCGCTTTTTATATTACTTTGACCCCCTTTTTTCTTGACAAAAGCTGCCATATATGGTAGTATTTTAATAGTATTATTATATAAAGGAGCTTTTTATGGCATACAGTATTCCACAAAATAAAGATGCTTTTTTGAAGCTTTGCGAGGAGTCGGGCACTAAGTTCCCTTACTCCGACGATATTTCCTGTCTTTCTAAGGAAATTACGATAGCTGGCAAAAAAATTAACAACAGAATAGTATATCAAGCAATGGAGGGATGTGACGGCACTTACGACGGCGCACCTGACGAGCTTACGTACAGAAGATACCTCCGCTTTGCAAAGGGCGGCGCAGGCATAATTTGGTTCGAGGCAACCGCGGTGCTTCCCGAGGGACGCGCAAACCCACGTCAAATGTATCTTGGCGAGAAAACAGAGGACGAATTAAAGAAGATAGTTTGCGATATCAAGGAAGCGGGCATAAAGGAAAACGGCTTTGAGCCTATCGTAATAGTTCAATTAACCCACTCCGGCAGATATTCAAAGCCCGAGGGCACTCCTGCTCCTCTTATTGCTTACAACAATCCTATTTTTGAAAAGGATAATCCAATTGATAAATCAAGAATAGTTACTGACGACTACCTTGATTTGCTTCAAGAAAAGCTAATTAACGGTGCGGTATGGTCAAAAAAGCTTGGCTTTGACGGCGCAGATATTAAGAGCTGTCACAGATATTTACTCAGCGAGCTTCTCTCTGCGTACAACCGCGAGGGCAGATACGGCGGTAGCTTTGAAAACCGCACGCGTATGCTCACAGGTGCTGTGAAGGAAGCAAAAATCCTCACAGGCAAGGACTTTATTATCACGTCGCGCTTGAACGTATATGACGGCTTTGAATATCCTTACGGCTTTGCCGTAAAAGAGGGCTGCGGTATTACTCCCGACTACACAGAGTCAAAAATGCTCGTTAAAAAATTGGTTGAAAACGGCATTGATATGATTGATATGACAATGGGCAACCCATACTTCAACCCACACGTTAACCGCCCGTTTGCAAGCGGCACTTACGACCCACCTGAGCATCCTATGCAGGGGGTTCAAAGAATGCTCGACGGCATTTCCGAAATTGCAAGTGAGATTAAGGGTACTCCCGTTATCTCCTCGGGTATTTCATTCCTTGGCGCAGCTTCCGCTAACGTATGTGCAGGCTATATAAACGAGGGCAAGTTTGATTTTGCAGGCTACGGGCGCGAAACGCTCGCTTACCCATCATGTGCAAACGCTATTACAAGCGGTGAAAACCTTGACCCGAAGAAGCTTTGCATCTGCTGCGGTAAATGCACAGAAATTATGCGTCGTCCAGGCGGCACACCGGGTTGCGTTATCCGCGACGGCGAGGTATATATGCCTCTTTACAGAAAATTAGTTCTTGGAAAATAAGGAGTTTTATATGAAAAAGGTTGCTATTATTACAGGTGCGGTTGGCGGCATAGGCTTTGCCACCGTTGAAAAATTTAACAAAGAGGGCTACGCTATTGTAGCTATGGACATTGTAAACGAGGAAATCGGCAACGAAAAGCTTGCTGGGGTAAATGATTTTGTTTACATTAGCGGAAATTTGGCATCAGGCGAGGACAGAGCAAAATTAGTTGATACGGCTATTTCAAAATACGGCAGAATTGACGTGCTTGTTAACGTTGCAGGCGTTGCACCGAAGGTAAGAAACGATATTCTTGAAATGACAGAGGAAAGCTACGATTTCGTTATGGGAATTAACACAAAGGGAACACTTTTCCTCACTCAGCTCGTTGCAAACCAAATGATTAAGCAAGAAAGAGTTGACGGTGCTAAGGGCTATATCGTTAACGTTTCATCCTGCTCCGCTTACACCTCATCAACGAGCCGCGGCGAATACTGCATTTCCAAGGCAGGCGCTACTATGATTACAAAGCTTTTCGCTGACCGTTTGGCGAGCGAGAGCATTACGGTAAATGAAATTTGCCCCGGTATTATCGCCACAGGTATGACCGAAAAGGTTAAGGAAAAATATGACAATCTTATTGCAGGCGGCTTAGTGCCACTTGGCAGATGGGGTATGCCCGAGGATTGTGCAAACGCAATTTACGCCCTTTCCAGCGGTGCGCTCGGCTATACGACGGGTCAATCCGTAATAGTTGACGGCGGCATGCACATTCAAAGATTATAATTGATTTAATTGGTGAAAAAATGAAAGAAACAAACGTAATATATAATGGCATCAGCGTAAAAAAGATTACCGCCGCAGCACTCGTTATCGGTACGGGTGCGGCAGGCTATAATGCGGCGCTTCGTCTTGACGACTATGGAGTGAAGGACGTTGCAATAGTTACTGAGGGTGTCAAAATGGGCACGTCAAGAAACACGGGCTCAGACAAGCAAACCTACTATAAAATGAATCTTTGCGCGGATTACCCCGACTCCCCAAAGGCTATGGCACAGGACTTTTTCAACGGCAAATGCGTTGACGGCGATATTGCATACGCAGAGGCGGCGCTTTCCGTTATGTCCTTTTTGCACCTTTGCGAGCTTGGCGTTGAGTTCCCTGTGAACCGTTACGGCGAGTACGTTGGCTACAAAACAGACCACGACCCGCGCGCACGTGCGACGAGTGTTGGACCACTCACCTCAAAAATGATGACGGAATGCCTTGAAAAAGAGGTAAACAAGCGCGGAATTAAGATTTACGACAGACTTCAAATTATCGAATTTATCAAAAACGGCGACACCTGTGTCGGTGCTTTATGCTTAAACAAGGATGCAAGCGGAGAAAACGATCGCTTTGTGCTGTTTAATTCAAAGAACACCGTTTTAGCCTCGGGCGGCCCCGCGGGCATTTATTCAAACACGGTTTACCCAATAGGACACCACGGTGCTTCGGGCGTTGCGTTTGAAGCAGGGGTTAAGGGTAAAAACCTAACCGAATGGCAATACGGACTTGCATCAACCGCTCCGCGTTGGAACGTTTCGGGCACTTATATGCAGGTGCTTCCTCGCTTTGTTTCGGTTGATAAGGACGGAAACGAATACGAATTTTTGAACGACTATTTCAGCTCCCTCGGCGAATGCCTTTCTAAGGTATTTAAGAAGGGGTACGAGTGGCCGTTTGACTGCAAAAAGGTGTTAAGCGGCTCGTCAATTATTGACCTTTTAGTTTTCCGCGAGAACGTAATGAAGCGAAGACGCGTATATCTTGACTTCAGAAAAAATCCGTACGGTCTTGATAATCTTCCGTATAACGAGCTTGATAATGAAGCTCGCGAGTATCTTGAAAACGCGCATGCTTGCTTTGGCACGCCGCTTGAGCGCCTTCAATTTATGAATATGCCCGCATACGACTTATATCTTTCCAAGGGAGTTGACCTCGAAAAGGAAATGCTTGAAATTGCACTTTGCGCTCAGCATAACAACGGTGGACTTGATATTGATATGTGGTGGCAAACAAACGTGCCTAACCTCTTTGCTTGCGGCGAGGTTGCGGGTAGCCACGGCGTTTACCGTCCGGGTGGAAGCGCACTTAACGCAGGTCAGGTTGGCTCTACAAGATGTGCACAGTTTATTTCTAAGCATCAACAAAACGATATGGCAGACGAAAAAATCTTCGAGGACGTGGCTGAAAAAGCGGTAAATAAGCATCTTAACATCACCCGTGCAATTCTTGGCAGCGAGGACAACGTGCTTGAATTAACCGCGAAATATCAAAAGCTAATGGACGAGGTGGCAGGTCCTATCCGTAACGCTTCAAGATTTAAGGATGCGGAAGCTGAGTTTTTAGGTGCGTTTGATAATTTCAGCACCTTAGTAAAGGTGAACAAGGAAAGCAGGCTTTGGCTTGCATACCGCTTACGTGATGCGCTTATTGCAGAAAGAATGTATATCGCAGCTATGACCGTTTATACTCTTGCAGGCGGAAAATCTCGCGGCTCGGCTATATATACGTCGAATAGCGGCACAGCGCCAAAGGGTATGGAGGACGTTTTCCGCTTTGAGCTTGACGACGGCTCACTCAACGATAAAGTTTTCGAAATTACATATGAAAACGGTTCAATGGGTGGCTGCGCACGTCCTGTAAGACCACTGCCAGAGGGCGGCGGCTTCTTTGAAAACGTTTGGCGCGAATATCGCGAAACAAAGAACATTTACTAATTAACCATTACAATTAAATGTGGCATTTTAGCCACAGGGTGCGGTGTTTTGCGCGTTTTCGTGCAATCCGCACGTAAAAGGAGATAATATGAAAAGCGGACTTGTGTCTATTTCATTTAGAAAAAAAGGGATTAAGGAGCTTATTAAAGCCGCAAAGGAAAGCGGACTTGAATATATCGAATGGGGCGGCGACGTACACGTGCCGATGGGCAATGTGAAGCTGGCAAGGCGCGTAAGACGTCTTATGCACGGTGCGGGACTAAAATGCGCTTCATACGGCTCTTATTTCGGACTTATGTACCATTGCGGTGAGCATTACCCTCTTATGTTCAAAAGGGTACTTAAAACCGCAAAGGCGCTCGGTGCAAAAACCGTGCGTGTTTGGCTTGGATGGCCAAAGTGCGGCTGTAAAAAGGGACACGAGGAGTACGTTTGCAAAAAGGGCTATGCCCGTGCGGTTACGACAGCAAAGGAGCTTTGCAATCAAGCGAAAAAATACGGCTTGACTCTTTCCATCGAATGCCATTTTGCAACCCTTACTGACGACTACCACGATACTCTTCGCTTCTTAAACGACGTAGGCGCTGATAATCTAAAGCTTTATTGGCAACCAAATCATTCAAAGAGCTTTGAATACAATTTGGAATCACTCAAGGCGCTTTCACCGTACGTTACAAACGTTCACGTTTTCAACTGGGACAGCTGTGCAAACAAGCATCCTCTTTGTGACGGTGTGTGTCAGTGGAAGCAATATTTAGAGGTGCTAAATGACGAAAACGCCGAGGAACGTATCTGTTTTCTCGAATTTATGCCCGACGGAGAGCTTAGCTCTCTCCCCTGCGAGGCAAAGGAATTAAATAAACTTTTAGGTGGTGTTAAATAATGAATTTATTAGGAAAAGCAACCGACCCTAAGTTTTGGGCGCAGGTGAAGGACAACCCAGACTGTAAGGACGCGCTCGATGCAATTTGGCGCGCTTACAACGAGTGCTGTATAGGCGAAATTGAAACTACAAAATTTTCAAAATTCCGTCTTTTCAAGGACGTTGGCGACAGAAACGCATATCAAGAGGTTTTCTTCAAGCGTCAGCACAGAATGTACACAATGGCGTTTATGTGCTTAATTTACCCAGAAAACGAAAAGTATTTGGAGCTTTTACAGGACACTATTTGGGAAATTTGCGACCTTTACGTTTGGGCGCTTCCTGCACACATTGAAAACATCGAGGTAAACGATAACTGCGAGCTTGACCTTGACGCAACCACTATGGCAATGGCGCTTGCAATAATCAAAACAGTTCTTGGCGAAAGACTTCATCCGCTTATCAAGTCAAGAATTGACCACGAAATAGACAGGCGTGTTATTAAGCCGTTTATGAAAAAGCGTTGGCATTGGGAATATCGCCAAAACAACTGGACATCCGTTTGCGCAGGTGCGGTTGGATGTACTGTTATGCTTAACCGCCCCGAGCTTTTTGAGCTTGTGCGCGACAGACTGAACGAGGATATGCAGGACTACCTCCGCTCATACCGTGATGACGGTGTTTGTGTCGAGGGTCCCGGCTATTGGTCATACGGCTTTGGCTACTTTATTGAATATGCCGAAATGCAAAGAACGTTTACAAACGGCAAATACGACCTGCTCAAGGACGAGAAAATCAAGAAAATTTCTATGTTTTTACAAAAGCTTTTCCTTGACAAGGATATAGTTGTCAACTACGGTGATTGCGGTTCTAACGTTACCGTTCCCGCAGGCTTTATGTACGGTCTTAAAACGCTTTATCCGAACGACGTTGAGCTACCGCCGAGAGAAAGACTCACTATCGAGCCTCACTACTTCCCTGCTTGCTTGCGTGCGTTTACCTACAACGACCCATCGTTCGTTTCCGCAGGTATTTCGAAAAATGCGGAGTACTATATGGGAGATTGCGGTTGGTTTGTTAAAAGAACTCCAAAATACGGTATAGGTGCGCGCGGTGGCTCAAACGGCGAAAGCCATAACCATAACGACGTCGGCTCGTTCATTTTGTCAGTAGATAACAATCAGGTGCTTATTGATATGGGCGGCAGACCGTACACAAGACAGTATTTTGAGGATGGCACACGATACACCTTCCTTGAAACGTCGTCAAGAGGTCACAACACACCGATAATAAACTCAAAATATCAGGCGAACATTCCCGGTGCGCATTCAACTACGTCATTTGAAAACGGCGTATTCTCTGTCGATTTCAGAAGCGCGTATGATGCACCCGAGCTTAAAAAGCTTGTAAGAAATTACTCATTTAGCGACACAGGGGTGACTGTTTGCGACGTTTTCTCACTTGATAGCGAAGCAACGTTTACTGAAAGACTTGTTTCCTACGTTGAGCCGAAAATTGACGGCGGATGCGTTGACTACGGCGCGATAACCGTTAACTTTGACCCATCAAGGGCAACGGCAAGATGTGAAAAGGACGTACATGCCTTGGAGCTTAACGTTGACGGCACACTCAAAAAGAGCGTTGACGTTTACCTTCTTTCCATTGACGTTAAGGAGCCAATGAGCTCGTTTGCATTTAATATTGAAGTTAAATAATATCAAAAAGACACCTCATTTTGAAGGTGTCTTTTCTTTTTTTAATTCATTTCAGATTCGAATTAAATTTTGTGCTGAATAATGCTGATAGCCTTCGGCACGACCTCTACGTTTACCTCATTACGTCTGTAGATTTCACCATCCGCGCAAACGGTTTCAATACCCTCCACGTGCACGCCGACGCATCTTTTGTAGATGAGATATTTTTCGAATTTCTTTTTGATTATGGCATTTTTGGGGTCCTCAACGTGAGTGCCCTTTTTGAATGCGCCGACAAGCGAAATAAAGCGCAATCTGCTAACGTTTCTAACAATAGTTACGTCAAGCGTGCCCGAATCAAGCTTAGCACCCGGCACAGCCTTAAAGCCGCCGCCGTACCATTTTCCGTTGCCTATTGCGATAAGCAAAAGCTCCTCGTTTATTTCCTCGGTTGATCCGTCCTCATAGGTAAGCACGACCTTTGCCTTGAGAGGCTTTTTTCTAAAAAGCTCACCGACAACACCGAGAATATATGCAAACGGACCGTTGATAAGCGGAAGCTTTTTCACCTTATCCGCGCGCTTAACCACGTTACAGTCAAAGCCCATATTTACAATATTTGCGGCGTATCTGTCGTTAAATTTCATAATATCCGTGCAAAACTCGTCAGGCATATCGTCAAACGAACGAATAAAGTCGTTTCCCGAACCGATTGGCACGATTTTAAGCATAGCTTCCTTGTTGCAGCCGCTTGACATAACGGCATTTACGGCTCTGTGCACCGTTCCGTCACCGCCGTAAACGGTAAAGCAGGTATCAGGCTCAACCTGGCAGGATTCCTTAATAAATCTGCTTGTTGCCGCAGGGGACTCAGACATATATGTTTCGTCCGTTTCCTTAATATGCTTTTTTATTTTCTTCGCCATTCCGTGTCCCGCTAAGGGGTTTAGAATATGCAAAACTCTTTTAATTTTGCGTCCGAATTTCATTTTAATATTTTCCATTACTGCTCCTATTTAGTTGGCGCTTCTGCAAGCCATTTTATAAGATCGGTTTGTTCGAATGCTCTATCCCAGCAGTTGTGCTTCAAATCGTCGTACGTAACAAGCTCCGCGTTTCCGCCACACGCGTTTACCGCATTTACCATCAACGTGGAATATTCATACGGCACTACGTCGTCAAGCTTGCCGTGGAATGCGCGAACGGGCATTTTAATTGCCCAAGCACGCCAGCTCATTCCACCCGAGCAAAGCGGCGCTATTTTCATAAAGCGCTCGGGGTAAGTAAGAGCAAGCTCCCAAGTGCCAAAGCCGCCCATACTGATGCCGCAAAGAGAAACCATTCCGGGGTCAATTTGATTTTCATCAATAGTTTTGTCGATAAGCGCCATTACCTCGTTCTTAAAATCGTACCAGGTAAACGGAGGCGCAGGGCATTGTGGGCTAAGCGTGTATGCGCGCACACCGTTATGCTCCTCGTTTTTGGTAAAGAGCTTTGGTATGCAATACACCTTTAACGCATCAATATTATCGCCGCGCTCACCTGCGCCGTGAAGGAAAACTATAAGCGGAAGCTTTTCGCCTTCCTTTATATCGTTTGGTTTTGTAAGTATGTAATTTAACTCTTTCGCTTTAATATCAAAGGAAGCACTTTTTTCGTATATAATCATAATTTTCACCTTTAGTTTTTTAAGTACATAAATGTGCATTATAATTATAACATATAATTATGGATTTGTCAACCTTTGGCTATTTTACTTAATTTTGTTACTTTTCCGCATTAAAAAAAGAAAAAAGAGCCCCGAAAAGAAGCTAATCAAAGCTTGGCCTTCAGGACTCCATTTATATTAAGATGCCAAAGTAAAATAATATTTTCCGTTATCGCTCGACGCTATTTTATATAGCTCGGCTTTGGTAATTTCAAGGTGGATTTTTCCGTCCTTGATTACCGCTTTTTCGCTGATTTCTTCAAAGAACGGCAGGTTTTCCTCGGCGAATATAGCACCGTATGCACTCGAAATTTCGTCAAAGGTCTTCTCAATTTCCGCTCTTCTGTTTTCCACCGATTTTATCTCGCCTAAAAGCTCATTTTTAAGAAGCGCACTGTCTATAATGTACTTATCTATTAAATCACCGTAGTAGGCTACCGTCTTTTCGTACACCTCGCGCGTCCATTTTGTGCCGTCGGGCGCGCCGTCCTTGTAAAGTGCTTCGCCGTATTTTAAGTACTCGCCGTCAACTGTAAGCTCGTTCAGCTTTTTCAGCTCACTACCAAGCTCTATATAAGCGGTGTTATATTCACTTAAGGTTTTGCCGCCGTAGTAAAAATTGCTTGGCGCAATAATTTGAGATTTGACAACAACCGCCAAAACGTCCACGTCCTCGGCGTTTTTTATAATTTCGTAAAGCTCACTTGATACCGCAAGGCCCCCCGTTTGACCGCTGTCACCCTCGGGCAAGGATGCACCGCCACCGTCTGTATCGGGTGTTGTGGGCGGCGGAGTGTCGTTAACGTCTCCATCCGAGCCAACCTTTAAGGAGTCTAGTATTTTGGTAGCCGCGAATGCGAAAACCGATGCAAAAATTATAACAAAGCAGGCGGCAATCGACACGTATTTTTGCCAAAAGATGCGGGGGCGTGTCTTTTTTTGGGCAAATTCAGCCTTTGTCTTGAAATAATTTTCGAGCAGCACATCATCAAGCGAGCCAACTGCATCCAAAAGATTTTCGTTCATAAATCCACCCCTTTTCTTTTTAGATAGCCGCCAAGGGTGCGCTTGATTTTTTCAAGTGATTTATAAACGCTCGACGGTGTGTCGCCCATTTCCCTTGCGATGTGCTCAACAGAGCATGAAAAATAAAAGCGGCTGATGAAAATATACTGTTGCTTTTGCGAAAGCGTTTTAAGAAATGTGTTTAGTAGACGTGCCAGCTCCTTTACCTCTATGCTTTCAAGCACGTTTCCCTTGTCACTTAAGCAAAATTCAAGCTCGTCAAGAGAGGAGGTAAGCTCGCTCGGCACGCTCCTTTTCCTTGCTTTGTGCCTATATAGGTCAATTGAAATTCTGCGTGCTATCTTTGCAATAAATGCACCGAAAACGCGTGGGCGCGTGGGCGGAATGGCTTTCCATACGTCAAGATAGGTGTCGTTTTGGCACTCCTCGCTATCGCTTTTATCATTTAATATATTGTAAGCGATTCTGAAAACAAGCTCGCCGTATTTTTTGTCCGTTTCCGCTATCGCGCTTTCGTTCCTTTGAAAATAAAGCTCTATAATTTCATCGTCGCTTAAATTTGCGCGCGGCTCAACAGCTATGTGCATAAAAAGCCTCCCTTCCTATAGTTCTATTTTTATTATACCATAAGCTTTTCCAATATGCAAATATTAGTATTTTTCATAATAAGAGGAGTCAAGGCAAAATAGGTATATTTCCTTGCTTTCAAGCGTAAGATTTGAAAACTCTTCCTTTGTCATTGAAAAATGAATGCTTTCGTGCTTTATTTCGGCGTTTGGCGCAAGCTCCTTAAATTTTTCCAATTCCGCTTCGGCAAAATAAATTCGGTATTGAGCGCCAAGCTCGACAAGGGCAGCTTGTATATTTTTTATTGCAACCGTACAGCTTGCAATTTGCACGTTTATCTCGTTTGTTAGAAGCTCTCCGTTGGCGATATATCTTGAAAGCAGCTCCTCTCCGTAATGCTCGCGCGTTGCTTCGTAAAGTTCCTTCGACCACCTCTCGCCGTTAACACCCTCTCTGTATAGCACCTCTCCGTGCTTTAGGTATTCGCCATCCTTTAGTAAGGAAACGAGCTTGTTTGAAAGCACCATTTGCTCGTTTAGATCGTTTTTCCATTCAAGATACGTAAGCTCGCGGTAAACAAAATCATCACTTGGGTTGCCGTCATAATGGGCGTACATATAAATTACGTCACCGTCCTCGGCACTTTCTAGTACACCTTCCAGCTCGGGGGACACCTCAATGCCCTCTCTCCACTCGGACGAATACCAGTCGGGCAGAACATAATAAATTGAATGCTTGCAAACGTCGCAAATTGTGTCGCCGTTTTCGTCTGTGCATTTTGAAATTACAGGGTCAACGTCACACCTGTTCCACGTACATTCAATAAACGGTTTATGGTGATACTGACCGTTAGATACGTAATCACCAAAGATATGCTCGTGCTTGATAGAAGTACAGGACGCGAGCGAAACAACCGTGATAAGAATAATTAAAGCGAATGTAGTAAATTTTTTCATAAAAACACCTCTTTTTATTTGTGTATTTTTTCTTTCACTAACTAAGTCGGTAATTTTTTGAAAAGTTGGAATGATTTTTGAAAATTTAATTTATTTTTATCTAAAAAGGCTTGGCAGATTAAGAGCAGAAATCGTCGTTTTCAAGCCGCGGGGTTCCCCAAACCGAAGTATGAGGTTAGGGGTTCCAGCGAAGGCGTACCGACGTACGTGGAGAGCGGAAACGGCGATAACAACCAAAATAAAAAGAGGAAAAGCGTAGCTTTTCGACCTTAAAGCCGCAAAAACAAAAAGGGACACTAATTTAGCATCCCTTTAGATTTTTGGTTGTGATTGTGCCTTAATGTGTCAGCCTTTATGTAAATTATTTTATGATTTCGCCGTATACTGTGCCAAATGCGCAGGAAGCGTTTGCTTCGTCTGTGTCAATGTGCATAGCTGCTGCGAAGTTTGGATGAACTCTAACTACAACGTCGTCAAAGATTGTTGTTCTGTCGGAAACAACCTTTACCTTAACGATTTCCTTATCGCTAACGCCTGCTGCCTCTGCCTCGGCAGGAGTGAAGTGAATGTGTCTTTTTGCAATGATAACGCCCTCGGAAATTTCAACCTCGCCGCATGGACCAACGAGTTTGCATGGAGCTGAGCCCCCTACGTCGCCGCTCTCTCTTACAGGAGCAACTACACCGAGTGTACGAGCGTCTGTAAAGGAAACCTCAACCTGTGATGCTTTTCTTTCAGGACCGAGAATGCTAACTCTCTCGATTGACTTCTTAGGTCCAACAACAGTTACTCTCTCTTGGCAAGCAAACTGACCCGGTTGGCTAAGATCCTTAATGTTTGTGAGCTGATAGCCCTCACCGAAAAGGATATCGATGTGTTCACGTGAAAGGTGAACGTGACGTGCGCTTGTTTCAACTAAAACCTTGTTATTCATAATTTATAACTCCTTTTATTTTTTTCGTATATATATTAGCACACTTTTTTCTAAATGTAAACATTAAAAATAAAAATTCGGCAAAAATTTCAAATATTGATTTTGTGGCTACATTGTTTATTCAGTAAAATATTGACATAGAAACAAATCAATGATAAAATAAAGGTACAACACTTTTTGTTTGGGGGAGAAAATGAAGAAAAAGCTATTACTATCTATTATTCTATTGTCACTTTGTGTTGCGATGTGCTTCTCTTTCGCCTCGTGCACAGATAACACCGATACAGAAACAAATAGCAACTTAGGTGACCATAAGCATGCATGGAATGTTCTTCCAGAGGTAGCACCAACCTGCACGGAAAATGGCTACACCAAATCCAAGGTATGCGTAATTTGCGGAGAATTTGAAATTGAACAAGAGGTAATTCTAGCCTTGGGACACACAGAGAAAACCATTCCCGAAGTTGCTCCAACCTGTAAACCCGGTTTGACAGAGGGTAAGAAGTGCTCAATTTGCAATGAAACACTTGTAAAGCAAGAGGAAATTGCCCCAACGCTTCCACATACATATACAGATAGCAACAGATGTGACATATGTCAATTCGTTTCGCGAAAAGATCTTATGTATGCTCTTGATGAAACAACAAATACCTATTGTGTAATTAGTCTTGACACATACGAAGGCACCGATGTTGTTATACCAAGCACCTACAATGATAAACCTGTAACAAGTATAGGAATCTCTGCTTTTGGAGGCGGTACAAGCTTGACAAGTATAACAATACCAAACAGTGTTACAAGCATTGGAGATTACGCATTTTATCTTTGCAAAAGCTTGAAAAGTATAACAATACCAGATAGTATTAAAAGCATTGGCGCTTCCGCATTTTATCGTTGTGAAAGCTTAACAAGTATAGTAATACCAAATAGCGTTATAAGCATAGGCGATAATGCATTTGAAAATTGCGACAACTTAACAAATGTAGAATTGTCTGACAACATTAAAATTATATCAACACATGCTTTTAAAGGGTGCAAAAGCTTGACAAGCATAGTAATACCAAACAGTGTTACGAGTATAGGATGCGCTGCATTTTCGGGTTGCACAGGTTTAACAAGCATTGTAATACCTATTAGTGTCGAAAGCATAGATTGGTTGGCATTTCTACAATGTAATTCGTTAACATTTTATTGCGAAGCAACAAGCACGCCGAGCGGTTGGGGTTCGGACTGGAATAATTCCAGACCCGTGTATTGGTACAGCGAGAACGAGCCGACGACAAGTGGAATTTATTGGCACTACGTAAACGGTGAGGTTGTTGTTTGGGAGTGAGATTCTATCGCGTTGCTACATAACGACAAAACAGGGCGGAAAAAACCGCCCTGTTTTTTTATAAATCGAGTGGGAGGAGCAAGCCCCTCCCCTACAATATTTTATAAAATTACATCTAATTTAGACACGTCCTCGGGGGTTTCGCGCTTGATTACAACTCTATCGGTGTCGCCGAGCAGGACAACTGCGGGGCGAGGGACACGGTTATAGTTTGATGCCATTGAGTAGTTATACGCGCCTGTGACCAGCACCGCGATATTATCGCCGCGCTCAACTCTCGGAATTTTTACGTTTTCCTGAATTAAGTCGCCGCTTTCACAGTTTCTGCCCGCTATTGTACATTCATAGCTTGCTTCTTCGTCCATTCTGTTTGAAGCAAGCACAGTGTAGCTTGACTGATAGAGTGCGTAGCGTGGGTTATCGGTCATACCGCCGTCAATTGCCACGTAGTTTTTGTAGCCTGTAATTTCCTTTACGGAAAGCGCGGTATACAGTGTCATGCCGCTATCTGCAACTATGGATCTACCCGGCTCCATTAAAATGGTTGGCTTGGGCAAATTATTTTCCTCACAGTAGCTGTTTATATGCTCGGAAATTAACTTGATGTTTTCAACGTAGTCTATTTCGGGGTCACTTTCAACGTATCTAACGCCAAAGCCACCGCCGAGATTTAATATTTCGGTATCAAAGCCGAGGGTTTCCTTCACCTCGCCGACAAATCTAATCATAATATCGGCGGAGTCGCAAAACGGCTTAATATCAAAAATTTGCGAGCCGATGTGCGCGTGGAAGCCGCGAAGGTCTATATTAGGGAGCGAAATTGCTTCCTTTACTATTTCATACGCTTGTCCCGTTTCAATTGACGTGCCAAACTTACTGTCCACCTTGCCTGTTGCAACCGCGGCGTGGGTGTGCGTGTCAATGCCCGGAGTTAGGCGCAAAAGAATTTTTTGAGCTATACCAAGCTCACCTGCAATTTTATCAATTGCATAAAGCTCATCGTAGGTATCGACGATAAAGTAGCCGATGCCACTCTCAATTGCAAACTTAATGTCGCAATCGCTCTTTGCATTTCCGTGGAAGAATGCGTTTTCAAGCGGAAAGCCAGCCTTTTTAGCGGTATAAAGCTCACCAACCGACACAATGTCGGTGTTTATTCCCTCCTCCTTAGCAATTTGGTAAATGCCCACGAAGGAGAGCGCCTTTGATGCAAAAAGCGGCTTAGATCCCTCTCCAAAATACGTTTCCATTGCGTTTTTGTAGGTGCGCATTCTCTCTCTTATTCTCTTTTCGTCAAGGAGCATAAGAGGCGTGCCGTATTTTTTTGCAAGGTCGCTTGTGTTATAGTCGGCGAAGTATAATACGCCGTCCTTAACTGTTAAATTGTCGTGCAGTAATTTTGTTTTTTGACAGTTCATATACTTCTTACCTCCCTGTTTAGTTTTTGAACATATCCTGCATTGTATAGAGTCCGTTTTCCTTGCCAATCAGGAAACGCGCCGCCTTAACTGCCCCGTCCGCAAAGAGCGCACGGTCATAGGCGTTGTGACGAAGCACAAGCTGCTGTGACTCGGTTGTAATGTAAACCTCGTGCTCACCGACAATATTTGCCATACGGAGCGCGTGGATACCTATCTCGTTTTTATTTCTCTTTGCTTCGCCGCCGCGTCCGTAAACGTACTCAGCGTCGGGGCGAACCTCTTTTATAGAGTTTGCAAGCATAACCGCGGTGCCGCTTGGCGCGTCAACCTTACGGTTATGATGTGCTTCAACTATTTCAATGTCGGCGTCGGGGAACATAGCTGCCGCGCGCTTTGCAAAATCGGCAAGGAGCGCAACGCCAACTGACATATTAGCGGCGAGGAACACGGGGATTTTTTGTGACGCTCTTGCAACTGCCTTTTTGTCCTCATCGTCAAGTGCGGTTGTCGCAATAAGCACGGGCGTTTCACTCTTCACCGCGTAGTCAAGCACGCTTTTTACAAGGGTGTGGAAGGAAAAGTCGATAATAACGTCTGCCTTGCCCTCTACCTTATCGAAGCTATCGTAATACTTATAGCTCTCGTTGCCCGTTGATTTTGGGTCAACGCCACAGAAAAACGCAAGGTCGTCGCTCTTTGCAATTTCCGCCATAACGTGGCCGCCCATTTTTCCGTTTGAGCCGTGAACCAAAACCTTAATCATACGTCAAGACCTTGCTCTCTCATAAGATTAAGCATAACTTCATATTTCGCTTCGCTCATAGGTGTAAGCGGTAAACGAAGTGTATTTGTGCCGAAGCCCATTTTTGCCATAGCGGCTTTTACAGGGATTGGGTTAACCTCGCTGAACAAGCTATCGATAACCGCGTGAAGATTATACTGAATATCAGCCGCGCCCTTAATATCGCCTGAAAGGAACTTAGCACAAAGCTCAGACGTCTTTCTTGGCAAAATGTTTGAAACAACGGAGATAACGCCCTTGCCGCCAAGTGACATAAGCGGAACTATTTGGTCGTCGTTACCGCTATAAAGGTCTAATTTTCCGTTTACGTAGGACATAGTTTCAACAATTTTGCTGATATTGCCGTTTGCTTCCTTAATTGCGATAATGTTTTCGTGGTCGGCAAGCGCCTTGTAGGTTGAGGGCTCGATATTAACGCCTGTACGTGAAGGAACGTTATAAAGAATAACGGGAGCCTTACTTGCATCAGCCAAGATGTTATACATTTTAATAAGTCCGGCTTGTGTTGCCTTGTTGTAGTATGGGGTAACGGTAAGCACCGCATCCGCACCTGCATCGCAAGCGTATTTTGTAAGTGAAAGAGCGTAATCAAGGTCGTTTGAGCCTGTGCCTGCGATAACGGGAACACGCTTGTCCGCCTTTTCAACAACTCTGGCTATAACGTTTCTGTGCTCCTCGTCGGTAAGGGTTGAAGCCTCACCCGTGGTGCCGCAGGCAACGAGTGCGCTAACGCCCTCTTTAATTTGCCAATCAACTAATTTATCAAGAGCAGCGTAGTCAACGCTACCGTCACTATTCATAGGTGTAACAAGGGCTGTCGCAACGCCCTCAAAAAGTGTCTTTTTCATAATAAGCACCTGCCTTAATAAATTTCCTTACTTTAGTTAAGTAAAGTATAGGAGTATAAGTTATTATAACAATAAATATCTACACTGTCAATAATTTCGTCGAATTTTTTTGAATATTCGTCATATTTTATATTGACAACAAAAAATCGTAGGAGTATAATCGAAAATATCAAATTTGATTTCATAATAAAGGAGGTATTTTATGAAAAGAATTGTTACAATTCAGGACGTTTCCTGCTTTGGAAAATGCTCGATAACCGTTGCACTTCCACTTGTTAGTGCTATGGGCGTTGAGTGCGCTATTATCCCGACCTCAATTTTGTCTACACACACCGGCGGCTTCAAAAACTTCACCTTCACTGATTTGAACGAGGATATTCCGAAAATCGCAAATCACTGGAAGGAATACGATATAAGATTTGACTCGATTTACACAGGCTATCTCGGAAACGAAAAGCAAATCAACTACGTTATTGATTTTATTTCCAAGTTCAGAGGCGAAAACACACTCGTTTTCGTTGACCCTGCAATGGCAGACAAGGGCAAGCTTTACGCAGGCTTTGACAAGGAGTTCCCATCACATATGGCGCGTCTTTGCGCGGTTGCCGATATAATTGTGCCTAACATCACCGAGGCTTCGTTCTTGCTCGACATTCCTTACACAGAGGAGTATGACGAGGAATACATAAAGGACGTTTGCAAAAAGCTTTGCGACCTTGGCGCAAAAAAGGTAATTTTAACAGGCGTTCACTTTGGAAATACGACACAGGGTGCGTATTATTACGACGGGGCAAGCGGCGAAACGTACTACTATTGCCGCGACACGATAGATGCCGCATTCCACGGCACGGGCGACACCTTCTCAAGCATTTTGTGCGCAGGACTTGTTAAGGGCTACTCTTACGAGCGCGCTATCAAAATCGCGGTTGACTTCACCGTTTTGTGCATTAAAAAAACTCTGCCCGACAGAATAAACCACTCATACGGCACCAAGTTCGAGGAGTGTATTCCGGAGCTTGTGGATATGATGAGAGAGCAACAATAAAAAATAAAGACGGAGATTTCACTTCTCCGTCTTTTTGTTTGTCTTGTTAATTTGTAAAGTGCCAGCCATCAGTGGTTTTTGTAGTGCTTGGCAAGTCCACCCGAGGCGGTTTCGCGGTAGTCGCTAAGCAGGTTTTTGCCTGTTTCGTACATAACGTTAACCACCATATCGAAGCTGATTTTGCTTGAGTCGGCAAGGAAGTTTGCCAAGGAAAGTGCGTTTATTGCGCGCATTGCGGCAACAGCGTTTCTTTCAATACAGGGGATTTGAACAAGACCGCCGATGGGGTCGCAGGTAAGACCCAGGTGATGCTCCATTGCAACCTCTGCGGCGTATTCAATTTGAGAAAGTCCCATTTCGAAAAGCTCCGCAAGGGCGGCTGACGCCATTGAGCAGGCAGAGCCAATTTCCGCTTGGCAGCCGCACTCAGCACCGCTAATTGATGCGTTTTTCTTAATAAGGTTTCCTATAATTCCGCCTGTTGCAAGCGCCTTTATGATTTTTTCGTCCTCAAACGAATTCTTTTCCTGATAATACATAAGCACCGACGGAACAACTCCGCACGAGCCGCACGTTGGCGCGGTTACGATAGTGCCGCCTGAGGCATTATGCTCGCTAACCGCAAATGCGTAAGAGCAAACGAGGCGGTTTTCTCTTGTTTGTGCGCTTTCGTCGATATGTCTTTGGTTATAAAGGAGCTGTGCGCGACGCTTTGTGCCAAGACCGCCGGGGAGCTCGCCCGTGGTGGTAAGACCTTCTCTTATCGCGTTTTTCATCGACTCCCAAACCTTGCCAAGATATTCAAAAATACCCTCGCCCTCAAACTCTTTTACGTACTGCCAAATTCTAATATTTTTAGAGGCGCAATACTCACAAATTTCTTTGAAGGAATTGTGTGGGTACACCTCCTTCTTTGCTTCCATATTCTCGTTTGCAAACTGAATTGTGCCGCCGCCAACACTATATAAAGTTTCCTTGCCAAGGAGGGTATCTCCCTTATAAGCGAAAATTTCCATTGTGTTTGGGTGAACGTCACACGGAGTTTTTTTATCAAAGGTAATCTCGCATTTTAAGGGATCGGAGGTTTCCATAATTATTCTGTCGGTGCCGTGACCCTTGCCCGTTAATGCAAGTGAGCCGTAAAGCGTTACCTTTAATGAATCGGCATCCTTGTATTTATTCTTAACTGTTAAAATTGCTTTTTCAGGTCCCATAGTGTGAGAGCTTGACGGACCTCTGCCTATTTTATAAAGCTCGCGTAAAGACTGCATATAAATCTCCTTTTGGCTTTTTAATTCTCTGTTAGAGTTTATTTCTATAAATCAATCGCTTAAAATTTTTATTCTTACGTAATCATTGTTAAGCAAAAATTCCTTGCCCTGTGTCGCGTTTTTAATGATTTCGCTTGCAAAATCATAGCTATTACGCATAAAAATTGCATAATCAACGCACTTTAACGGGTAGGTATATTCAAGCTTATAGCTTGGACCGCTATCACCGAAAATCACAATATCTGCATTCGGTGCGTTTACCTCTCCAAAATAGTCAAACGATTCATAAGAGCTTGACCCGAGGTATAAAATGCTTGTGCCGTTTATTTTTGTGCTAACACTGACTGAATCGTATACGGAGCGGTCAAAATCGGTGCGGTTTATTTCAAATTCCGTGCCAGAAAGCGTTAGACTATCACTCAAAATTTCGACACGTGTCCCCTGTTTTTTGGCAAGTGCCATAATTTCGGCACATACTAATGCCTCGTCCTCACCCCTTGGTTGAGGCAAATAAAGCACTCTTACAATATCCCAAGAAATTATAGACCGAACGTATTCCGCCGAGGTGGTTGAATAGTTAAACAGAACGTAGTCCTCAACCTCCGCAAAACCAAATGATGACGGCAGCTGTGTTGCGACGCTTTTATGTCCTTTTCTTGATTTTGAAAAATCAAGTATGCTTATTTTCCCGTCGTTTTCTAAAATTAAGTAATCGCTATCCTCATAATTAAATGCGCTTACGTACGTGCTTCTTTGCTTTTCAACTACGTTTGACGCTGTGCCAATTAAAAAGAATACAAGAAAAATAGAAAGAAGCGAAAGCACCTTGAATAAATATTTTCGGCGCACTATCATAGCAACAAGCAAAACCGCAAAAAAGCCAGCAAGCCCTGCGCATTGCCAAAAGCCGTAAATCGGCAAGGAAATTCCTCTCAGCCTTGAAAGCGCACCTGTTATTTCCTCTATTGTTTTCGTTGAATGCTCCGCCAAAAGCACAAACGGCACGGAAACGTACGGCACTGTGCAAAAGAGGAGCAGAAACGGCGCAAAATAGATAAATCCCGTAAAGATGGGAACTAAAACAATGTTTGAAATTGGAGAAAAGAGTGAAATCTCTCCAAAATAATATAAAACGACAGCTGACGTAAAGCCAAGGACGACAAACGAGGTAACAAGTGTATAAATTATGTATCTCGGCAATCGTTTTTTAACCTTTTCCCTGATTTTGGCGTACGTTATTATTTTAGATGCGGCTATACAGCCGAGCATGCTTAAAAACGAAAGAATTAGCGAAACTGAAAAAATGTGATACGGCAGTACGGTAAGAATTAGCGTCACGGAGAGAAAAAGCGACGTAACTGAATCCGTGCCTTTTCCAATCAAGCGAAATGCAAAATAAAATACCGTCATCAACCCTGCACGTACCGCGGAGTCGCTAAAGCCTGTTATTCCAACGAAAAATACAACCGCGAAAATTAGCAAAACGAGCCTTATCGGCTTGGGTGTTTTGAAAAATGAAAGAAGGAGCGAGAAAAGCGTTGTCAAAAGCGTAATGTGCATTCCGCTAAGTGCAAGCACGTGGCTAATGCCAAGGCGTGCAAAATCTCGTCTGACTGATGGGTCAAGGCTATTCTTATTTCCGAGCAAAAGCGCGGAAAATATGGCGTACGTGTCGCTATTTAGGCTTTTTTCAAAGCGCGAGTCAAGAAATTTATTAACTCGCTTAAAGAAGCCCGTTTCCTTAATTTTACCGTCTATTACGTTAATTTCCTCGCAGCTGACCTTAGCCGAAATGCCACTTTCAAGATACGCGCTCTTTTCGCTAAAGCCGTATTTATTATCACTTAGCTCGTATATTTTACCGCGCAGAATTATCGTGTTTCCAATATCAAGCGGAGAATCATACGCTTCAAGCACAGCCTTACATTTTATCTTGTCGCCGTCAATTTCCTTTATCTCTATTACGTATGTGCCGCCGTAATCGTTTTCCCACGTTTCTAAGACAACCTCTGCGGTAATTTCGCGCTCGCTTCCCGTATATTTAAGTATATTTTCGCCTCGGCTAAACGCGACAAGCGAAACGAGCATAGAAAGAGCTATAAAAAAGCACAGTGGAAAATACTTGATTAGTTTATCAAGCACCGCTCTTTTCTTAGTAGCAAGGTAGATTACCGCGGTCAAAGCGGCAACCAAAATCGAAATAATAAGAATTACAAGACGTGAAACGGTGTTCAAACAAAAATATGAAAAATAAAGCGCGACGATAAATCCCGCACAACCGAGTGCAACGTTTCTAAATCTAAATAATTCCATTTTATTTTTCCGTCAACTGAAAAAATTCTTCTCTTGTGTATAACATATTAAGTGCGGCAAGCATTGAATTTGGGCTCATGCCCGTCGGCATTTCAAGGCGTGAAAGAAGCTCTCTTCTTTTTTCGGCACTGTCCTCTCTGCCGCTAAGTCCTTTGGCGTACAAGTCCGCCTTAGTAATTCCGCCAACGATTTTTTCCTCGGCGGTGTCGAAATACGGTGAGAGGATTTCGGTAAGCTTTGAGGCATCTATACCCTCAACGCCAAGCTTTCCCTCCTTAGAGGACTCCCTCTTACGCTTTTCCTTGCCGAAAACCTCCGGCACGTATAAATTTATAATTCTTTCGGGCGATATCGCGCACTTTATATGTGAGCGAATCAAGTGACCCGCACCGTCGGAGTCGGTAAGAATGATTATTTTTGATTTTTCGGCAAGCCTTTTAATTAAGTGTATTTTTTCCTCACCCGTGAAAATTGCAAAGCCGCCTGTGGTAATTACGTTAGCTGAAAAAAGTGAGTCGAGCTTAATTTTATCGTACTTACCCTCAACAATTATTGGATATTTAATTCTTGGCTTCATATCTCACCTGCAAAACAGCGCACAAATTGCACTTATCAGCCTTTCAACCGTAACGTACGACAATGGCATATACTGTGATTTTGACTTAACGTCCGCCTCGTAACACAAATCAAGCGCGCGCTTGAGCTTCTTCGGATTTTCGCCATAAATGAATTTTAGATATTTTCCAACCTTATATTCGTGAATGCCGCTTGTTTCTGCAATCTGCATTTTTGTTTTTCCCTGTCGGGAAAGAAGCTCGACAAAGGTTAAGTCTGAGAAAAGGCGAACTATTGACGAGAGCATTGCGCTCGGCGCTTCAAATGATGCTTTTTGGCGGTGGAGTGTCTCGAAAACGAGCCTTTTGTTCTTTTCAAGAAGCGAGTTTGTCAGCTGAAAATCATCGTATTCCACTGTTTTGCAAACCACGTTTTCAATGTCGATTGCATCGATTTTAGTCTTGCCCGTTTCCTTAATATATGCAGAGAGCTTGTCTATTTCATTTGAAAGCGCCCACATATCGTGACCTGCAACCGCGGTAAGCTTGTCCGTTAAATTTTGCTCAAAATCTATACCGTTCTCACTAAAATGACGCAAAATCCACGCTTTCAGGCGCGCAGGGGTTGGAAATTCAAGCATAACGGGCTTGACAAATTTGGTAAGCTCGCGGTATACCTCGCTTGGACTTTTCGGGAGCTTGCCTGCGTTAAAAAGGTCGTTGTCTGCGCGAATGATAAGAACTGTATGCTCGTTTTCACTAAGCGTTGACAAAACGTCGCAGAGTGCCAAGAGCGTCTCCTTTTTCATCGCATTGAAATCAAGCGCGCGCACCTCAACGAGCTTTTTTTCCGCCATCATGGGAAGTGCAAAAATTGCTTGTGAAAGGGCGGCGGGGGTAAATTCCTCGCCGTACAATATTATGTGGTTAAATTCATCAAAGGTGCCGTCGAGAACTCTTTTAGCAATCTCACGCGAGTAATTGTACTTCAAGTAGTCCTCGCCGCCGAACAAAAGATAGCCGCCTGTGGGGCATTTCAATTCGGTTTTGAATTCCGCCTCGGTCATATTTTTTCCACTTCCATCTTAAATACTGTTTTTTGCGCACACGCACCCTTTATCTCAACAAGATAAACAAGGTTTAAGGCGCCGCTTGACATAAGCTGATTGTCAACTGTGCGAGAGAAAATGCAAATTTCAAAGGGCATAATCCCTGTATCGTACACACAAATATGGCGCTTGCCCTCCTCAAAGTACATACAGCTTTGGAGCGCGCCTGAGCGAGCAATTGAAAGCTCCTTCGGCTTTGCCATATCAAAGGAAAGCTCGGTGTATACACCGCCCATTCCCTCACTCTCCTCCTCGTATTTTATCGAAAAGGTCGAGCCACGTGTCGTTATTTCGCCGTAAAGTGTGGTTTCAACGGTATCATCTCCGTCGAAGGAATCAAACGTTTCCTTGATTAAAAGCTCCTCGCACGCACGCTCAAATATGGACTTTCCTCTATATTCGGTTTGCGAGGTTGTAATCTTTATTTTTGCCTTCATATTGTCCTCTTTTTAGCTTCTTATTATATGCTCGGGCTGAATAACGCTTACTCTTGCGCCCGCAGCTATCGAGGTTGTAATAAATGAGTTACCGCCGATGACAGCACCCTCGCCTATTACCGTTTCACCGCCTAAAATAGATGCGCCCGAATAAATTGTAACGTTATCGCAAACGGTTGGATGTCTTTTCACGCCCGAGAGAATTTGTCCCTTTCTCGGAGAGAGCGCACCAAGAGTTACGCCCTGATAAATTTTAACACGGTTGCCAATCTCGGTTGTTTCACCGATAACGACGCCTGTGCCGTGGTCAATAAAGAAATATTCACCGATTTTCGCACCAGGGTTTATATCAATACCCGTCTTTGAATGCGCGTGCTCGGTCATAATTCTCGGCACAAACGGAACGCGGCTATCATATAGTAAATGTGATACCCTGTATACGAAAATAGCGTATAAGCCGGGGTAAGAAAAGACGATTGCCTCCTTGCTTTCAGCCGCGGGGTCGCCCTCGTACGTGGCAATTACGTCCTTTATAAGAAGCGCATGCACCCTTGGAAGCCCGAGAATGAAATCATCCGTTATTCTCTTTGCCGCCTCACTTGCGTTTTCGCATCCCTTTGCAAGAAGCGCAAGCTTGATTTGCTTTTTAATTCTGAAGCTTATCGAGCTGATTTTCTCCCCTGCAAAGTCCTCGCTTGTGCCTGTCGGACTTGCAAAATACGCAGGGAAAAACAGTGCCTGTATATCGTTTAGTATCGAAATTATTTCCGCCTTATCGGGAAGCTTTAAGGACGAGGAAAACGTGGTAATTTCACTGCTTTCGTACGATTTCACCATCTCCTGTGTCGCTCTTTCATTTACTGTCATATCTTTTTCTCCTTTGCTTAGTCAGTACGTATTATATGATATGAGTTTCCCGATGGCAACGGGAATTAGTTGAATTTTTCAATATGCTCAAGTGTTTTGGTAACGAGGTCGTCAATATTTGACTTATCGTGACCGAGAATTTGTGTTTCCAAAACTCCGTTAAGCGGCTCTATCCATTCGCGCTCGATATTGTCAACGCCGAACATCATACCGACAATTGAACCAACGGTTGCACCGTTACAGTCGGTGTCGAAGCCTGTTTCAACCGCCATACAGATTGATTTGCCAAACTTGCCCTCTCCCCAAAGGAGTGCGGCGGTAACGATAAGTGCGTTTGAAATCGTATGACACCAATCGTGGTTAAATTCATTGTTGTAACGTGAGTGAACGAGTGCAAACGCATCCTCACTTGGCTTACCGCTTTTATATAGGTCGATAATTTCAAATACCTGCTTGTATAGACGTGAGGTCTTTGGAATTTGTGAAAGACCCGCGTAAATAACGTCAAGCACGCTTTCACAGCTCTTAGCCTGTGCGAGCATAGCCGAAACGAACATTTCGCCGTAGATACCGTTTTTGATATGTGAAATTGAAGCATCACGCCAAGCAAGCTCTGCTGCAAGCTCGGGAGTCTTTGCTACGTAGCCGTAGTAGTCACCGCGGATTTGTGCGCCAATCCACTCTCTGTACGGGTTCTTATGGTAAGCCGTATACGGTGGCACGTAGCTCTTTAAGAAGTTCATATATGCTACTCTTTCAGCGGTACAGTATGCGTTTTTCGGTTGGAAATCCATCCACGTTTCAAGCACGTTATATGGGGTGAAGTCAAGACCGTAGCGCTCGATCATATGCTGAGCCATAACGGTGTAGTTAGTGTCGTCATCGCTTGGCGCACACTTAACCTCGTCTATGTAATTTCTGTTGTGCTTTGTGAGCCATTTTTGACTTGCCTCCTTAATCTCCGGAAGCTCGCTATGCTTCATATATCTGTGCATTGGGTAGTTGTTTGAGCCGATAAGAAGCTCCTTAATGGTTCTCGACCAAGCACACTCAATAGGCTTGCCAAGCAAGCAGCCTGAAATTCTGCCGTACCAAGCGCCTGCTATTTTCTTTTCGAGCGGAACGGACGCGCTTGATTTTTTAAGAAGCTCAAGGTTACGAAGCTCCTTTATTTCCTCAAGATCGCTCGGCTCGTTATATTCGTAGCCCTCTCTTATAGGAAGCTCCAAAACGAGCTTTGAAATTGCATCCGCAATATCCTCCTTAAATTCACAGTTCGGCAAAGCTGCCGCCGCATCAAAAAGCGCCTTGTAAGGCTCTATATCAAGACCCTCCTCGTAGCTTTGCTGATACTCCGTTTTAATTTCGTCTGCATAATGCTCCCACGTTGGGAATAATTCGGGATTTTTAATAACCTTCATAGCTCTCTCCTAAATCTTAAAGAATTTTTTAGATTTTATTGCGCTTCCGCCCTCGTATTCCTTTACCTCGGCAAGCGCTAAAAACTCATCTCCCTCGTAAACGCGCACGTGTGTGCCAACGGGGAATGAGGTGTTGATTTTCTTTTGGTAAATTTCGCATCCGCTCTTGAAGATGCGTGTGAAAAATTCGTTAAAGCGTACACAGGGTGTGCCATCGAACAAGCTTTCGGGCGGCAAGAGCAGCGTTCTTCGCTCATCTTCGCCCATTTTTTCAAGCTCGTCTATTGTGTAAGCATTTTCTATCTCAAAATTACCGCTTCGCGTCCTTTCAAGCGCACTCATAGCTGCACCGCATCCAAGATAAGCGCCGATATCGGCACAAAGCGTTCTTATGTAAGTTCCCTTAGAGCATTCAACCTCTAATTTGTATATACCTTTTTTCTCGTCGGTAACGCTTGGCACTATTGAAAAAACGGTAATTTTTCGCGCCTCGCGTTCAATTTCTATACCCTGTCTTGCAAGGTCAACAAGCTTCTTGCCGTTCACCTTTAACGCGCTGTACATAGGCGGAATTTGCGAAATTTCGCCCTCAAAGTGCTTGCAAGCCTCAAAGAATTCCTCTTTTTTTGGAAGCACCTCGCATCTTGTCAAAACGTTGCCCGACGTATCCTCTGTATCAGTCGTTATTCCAAGCTGAATTTGGGCAATATATTTTTTATCCTCACAAAGAAGGTACTCCGCCGCCTTCGCCGCGCGACCAACCAAAACAGGCAAAACGCCCGTCGCCATAGGGTCAAGCGTGCCCGTGTGTCCAACCTTTTTCGTGCCAAACAATCGTCTGATTTTGAAAACTATATCGTGGGAGGTAACACCTGCGTGCTTATTTACAAGCAAAACTCCCGAAATTTCATTTTCCATACCGTTACCTCGTTTTGTATTCGTTTAACGCTTCGACAAACGCGCTCACAACGCGCTCCCTTGCCTCACTAACAGTATCTGCGACAACAGTTGCGCCCGCTGCACGAAAATGTCCTCCGCCACCGAATTTTTGGCAAACGCGTGAAACGTCAATCTCGGCATTTGCGCGTGAAGAAAGCGAGAACTTGGTTACGTCCTTGGAGCTTTGCTTTAAGGAAAGTGCAATAAGCACTCCGTCAATTCCGCGAACTGCGTTTACAATATCGCCAATATCTGCGTCGCTTACTCCGTTTTGCTCCTTCAATTCGTTTGTGAAAACTATCAAGGAAATTTTTCCGTTTTCGTACATTTCCATTTTCTCGTACGTTATGCGTTGAGCCTTAATTTCCTCAAGCGACCTTGCATCAAAAATAATACGGTTGATTTCCGCGTGGTCAATTCCGTGAGAAACAACCAAGGATGCCGTCGACAAGGTGAGAGGCGTTACGTTTGAAAAGCGGAAGCCGCCTGTGTCCGCACTCATTCCTGCATAAAGACACTCGTAAAAATTTTTGGGAAGCTTATCTAAAATATCAAGCTCGCTTGCTAAAAGATAAATTATCTCCGCGCACGAAGCGGTGAATTTTTCAAAATAATCACTAAACCGTGTGGCGCTTGCGTGGTGGTCAATAGTTATATCTACGCGCTCGCTAAGATACGATAGGTCGCCAAGCTGAGCGCTAGACGCCACGTCAACCGCAATATATCTTTCATATTCCTCACCGTTATTGGACAAATCCCCGCCGCCTGTTATAAAGTTAAGCTTTTTCTGCGCTTCATCCGCACAGTTAACCGTAACACTTGAACCAAGGTGACAAAGAATATGCTTTAATGCAAATGCGCTACCAAGTGTGTCAGGATCAGGATTTTTATGGCAAAGAATAAGCGTTTTTTTAGGAATTTTCACCCTGCTTGCAAGCTCACCGAGTGAAAGCTTATTCATCGTCCCCGTCGTCCTTTATATCAAGGGTTTTCAAAATAGATGAAATGTTTGCGCCGTATTCCGCCGAGGCATCGTATTCAAAATAAAGCTCAGGGGTTACTCTTAAATTTATTCTTCTTGCAAGCTCCGAGCGGAAAAAGCCCGCCGCGTTTTTAAGCGCCCTTTCTACCTCCTTTTGGTCACCGCCCAAAACGGAATAGTATATCTTTGCAAACTTTAAGTCGCCCGAAACGTTAGCACCCGTAATGGAAACGAGCGCGCCTGCAATTCTTGGGTCCTTTGTATCCCTTAAAATAATTGCCATTTCCTCTTTTACAGCATCGTTAATTCTGTTTCTTCTGTATTTTCCCATAATTCTCCTTATAACAAAGAATAAATATAAATCTTATCTTATAGTATAACATATATATTTGTCAAATTCAAACGATTTAGAAAAATAATTTTAACAAAGGTGTAGTTTTTATAAAGTGTCTCTCTATTTCACCTTTATAGTTGCAAAACGCATAAAAAAGTGATAAAATAAACGTACCGATAGATACGACATGAGAGGTTTTTTATGATATACAGTAATTTTAAGGATTTAAGCATATCCGCCCTCGGCTTTGGCACAATGCGCTTGCCAACTGTTGACGGTGATAACGCAAAAATCGACCAAGCAAGGGTTAACGAAATGTTTGACTATGCAATAGAGCAAGGTGTTAACTATTTCGATACCGCATGGGGCTATCACTCGGGAATGAGTGAAATCGCCGTTGGTGAAGCACTTAAAAATCATCCGCGCGATAAATTCTATTTGGCGTCTAAGTTCCCCGGATATGATGTAAGCAACATGGGCAAAACGCCCGAAATTTTTGCGCGTCAGCTTGAAAAATGCCAGGTTGACTATTTCGATTTTTATCTCGTGCATAACGTTTGCGAGGCGAATATTGAATACTATCTTGACCCACAGTATCAAACCGTTGAATATTTGCTTAGCGAAAAGGAAAAGGGCAGAATAAAGCACCTTGGCTTCTCCACCCACGCAAGCTTTGAAAATTTCAAAAGATTTCTTGATGCCTACGGCGAGCATATGGAATTTTGCCAAATCCAATTAAACTACCTTGACTACGAATTTCAAGATGCTAAGGCGAAAATGGAGTACTTAAAGAAGCTTAATATTCCCGTTTTCGTTATGGAGCCTGTACGCGGCGGCCGTCTTGCAAAGCTGAGCGAGGGCGAATTAAACGAGCTACGTAAGATAAGAGATGACGAAAGCGCGCCCGCACTTGCGTTCCGCTTCATTCAGTCACTCCCCGAGGTTATAGTTACGCTTTCGGGTATGTCAAATTTTGAGCAGGTGAAGGAAAACATTGAAACCTACAAGGTGGCAAAACCGTTTAGCGCGGAGGAAATGCAAAAAATCTTAGCTCTTGGCAGAAAAATGACGGAGTGCGTACCTTGCACCTCTTGCCGTTATTGCACGGAATATTGCCCACAGGGACTTGATATTCCAAAGCTGATTTCACTTTACAACGAGCAGGTTTTCTCGGGTGGCGGATTTATAGTTTCAATGAATCTTAGCTCCTTGCCAGAGGACAAAAGACCGAGTGCGTGCATCGGCTGTGGCGCTTGCCAAGCGGTTTGCCCACAAAATATAAAAATCCCCGAAATTTTTGAGGATTTCGTTAATAGGCGCAAAAAATAAAGCATAAAATTCAGACACAGGTTGCAGTTTTTAGCGTTTTAACCAAATATTAGAAAAGGTGCAAGCCACACGGGCTTGCACCTTCATTTTTTATAAATCTCCGAAGTTTACTGAGAATTGATCCTTCGGTCCTGTAATGGTTGTACCGTTTACAGTGATCGAGCCCTCGCCACCGGAGGTTGACATAATATCGCTTGCTTCAAGCTCGAAAATTTCGAGCGTCGGTTTAATATATTTCATTTGCTTTCCTCCTTAGTCAGCGATTTTATCTACAGGGATGTAGATTTTGAAGTTTTCATATATGGTGCTGCTATCAACGTTTACCAATGAGTTCCCGTTTGAGATATTGAAGCCCCTTTGTGTAAACGAGCCCCACCAGCTGTCATCTACTGTAACGTAGGTGGTATTAACGTTACCGGGACGGCTACCCGGGCTATTGTTGCTGTCATCCCAGCCCTCGGGACGGTATTGCCAATTGTTGTTTACCCAGATAACTGCACCGTCTACTAAATATTCATCGGTGAAAATTTTTGTAGCGTAGTAGTTAGCGGGAGTTCCCGACGTGCCGGTTTCGTAGATTACAGGACCTGCTTTATCGGAATAGTAATAAGCATTTTTAATGAGTCCCATAGCTTTCATTGTCAACGCTCTGTATTCCTTGCCGTCGATAACGGTAACATCAGTAACACAGTCGCTTGACTTTATAAAACCGGTTGTCACCTCAGGTGTTTCGGGCTCGGTTGTGCCACCCTCATCAGGATTTGGATCAGTCGTGCCACCTTCATTTCCACCCTCGCCCGGAGTTGGGTCAACAGGTGGATTTACGGGTGTTTCAGGCTTCTCAACGTCAGGTGCTACTGAAGCGGGAACGTAAATTCTAAAGATTGTGTTTGCAATCTCGGTTGTTTTAAGTGCAATTTCCTTATGGTTGTTTGTCGAGTTGCCAACCTGTGAAATATTGAAGCCTCTTTCGGTATATGAGCCCCACCAATCCTCATCAACGATAATTCTTAGTGTGGTTACATTTTCAGGACGGCTGTTTGCAAATGCCCAGCCCTCGGGACGGTATTGCCAGCCGACTGCAATTTCAATAACCGAGCCAACGGGAAGCTCCTCACGTGTAAACTTCTTAGTTGCCACAAAGCATCTTGCCCAAGAATCCTCCGGCGCATCCCAAGCGCTTGAGCCTTGAGTGTTATAATAGCTTGCCGCTGTAAGTCCCATTTGAGTAGCGGTCAGTTGAACAAAGCCCTCGGGAATTACACCGTAGTTTTCTGAGTCATCTCCGCCTTGTGTTGCGTCCTTTGTTGGGTACGATGAATTTGTCACTGCGTATGGAGTGTCGATTGCATTGTTTACACTCTCGATAATTGCTTTAAGCTCATAGCTGCTAACGTCATCGGGACAAGTGATTGAATTGTCAATTGAAAGTCCTGTGAGTGCCTTTACGTACGTCATCGATGCGATGTATCTACCGATACCGTATGAAAGGTGGTAGCCATCGCGTGTTAAGGTATCGCCGATAAAGGATGTTCTTACGTTTTGAATTGCAGTTCCTGACGGAATTACAATTTCGATATTGTCTATTGTCAAAATTTTTGTATTAACCGCGTTAACTATCGCGTTATACATTTTCATTTGGTCTTTATCATACTTACCGAAATCGCTATGTCCTGAGTTCTTTTGATATGCCCAGGTCATATGCCAAGCAAGACGCGCTGACGGATTGAGCGGCTCTACAATCTTGATAAGCTCGTAAAGGTCGTTATATGTATCTGCAACACCGCTATTGCCGCTAACCTGTTGGAAGGTGATAAAGTCCCAATCGTCGCTTTCAACTGCGGTCTTAATTGAAACACTGTTTACACTTGTCCAAGTGCCATTTTCGTTTGTACGGTAAGTATAAGCGCCTTTATTATTCTTTGCATTTGAAAGGTGAGTTGCGAGTGAGCAACCGCCAATAAACATATTGCCAAGCTTGATTTTTTCAACGCCTGCATCCTTTGCCACTTGATATACGTGTTCCATAGCGTCATCAGAGAAGCTATTGCCTATTGCCAAGATTTTAAGCTCACCGTCATCCTGCCAATTTTGCTTTACAGCTGAATAGTCGGGAAGCTCGGGAACTATTACGTCATCGCCCTCACCTGGGTTTGGATCGGTTGTGCCACCCTCGTTTCCGCCCTCACCTGGATTTGGATCAACAGGTGGATTTACAGGTGTTTCAGGCTCTGTTGTTCCGCCCTCGTTATCTCCGCCTGTTGTATCGTCAACGTAGGTAACAGGAACGTAAATTCTGAATACTTGAGAAATTTGTTCAAGTGTGTATGCGGAAATATCGTCAAGTCCGTTAATAGTGTTGTTGGCACCAACCATATCCTTATCCATACTGATGTTAAAGCCAACGCTAGTAAAGTCGCCCCACCACTCTTCTGTAACTTTAACGTAAGTTTCCTTTGTTGTGTCGGGTCTTGTTCCACTCCACTTATGTGGACGGTATTGCCAGCCATCTTCGCTTGCAATAGTGATAATGGAACCAACAGGAAGAGTATTCTGTTTAAATTCTTTTGTAGCAAAGAAATTCTTCGTCAAATTGGCACTTGTTTGAATTGAGGAATATTGCCAAAATTTGCCGGCTTGAAGTCCCATCTCAGTAGCAGTCATCTGATGGTATCTTGTGCCGTCGATAATTTCAACCTTTTCAAGCTTTGTTTCGTCCTTTTCGGGAACGGCTTCAATCTCGTTAAAGGTTTTTGTGCCGCACGCAACCTTCTCTGCACAGTTGTCAAGATAGGTTGTTCTGCCGCCTGCGTTAACGTAGAGCGCGCAAAGAAGACCTGATGATGTCTTAGCATCCTCGGGAATTCCCTTAATTGCAACGCTGATAACGCTGTATTCTGTGTCGGTATAATCAAATGTCCTTACCTTTGAGCTAATTGGCTCACCCTTGTTATCAAGTGGGTTTTTTCCGCCAATTGACTCCTTCAAAGCAACAACCGCGCCGAATTTAAGCGCTTCGCCCGAGAGCTGCTCGTATTTTGCGAGTGCTTCTCTGTTTACGCCGTAATCCTGCATAACGCCGTCGCTTGAATTTGAGTAACCCTTAGTGATAAAGATTTTTGGAATAATCTCGGTTTTTGTCGCTTTGCAGGTAACGCACTTTGCACTTGCGGTAATTTCACCAAGAAAGCCGTTTTCACCAAGAGTAACTGTCCAATCGTCATATTTATGCTCGCAAGCTGTGTCTTCAGCACTAACTATCACTGAAAATGCAAAAATAGCAAGCATACACAAAACGATGGATAAAATCAGCTTCTTTTTCATACTTTTCTCCTTTTATTTTAGCGCATTATGCGCATATATTATAAGTTTATCATTTTTATCATAAAACTGTCAATACACATAATAAACAAAAAAACGCGAGCAAATTAAGCAAAATGCATAAAACAGGGCGCGGCTACTTGAAATTGGGCGTAGAGCGTGGTAGAATTTAAGCGAGGTGATTTTATGAAGCTAAATGAAATAAACATCCGCGACCCATTTATTCTACTTGAATGCGGAAAATACTATATGTACGGCACACGCGCAAAATACACTTGGGGTGACGGTGACAAATGCAATTACGGATTTGACGTTTACGTAAGTGACGACCTTGAAACGTGGAGCGAGCCTATCTCCGTTTTTGAATACTACGACGGATTTATGGGCATAAAGGACTATTGGGCGCCCGAGGTACATAAATATAACGGCAAATTTTATATGTTTGCTTCCTTCCATACGGACAAAACAAGAGGCACGGCGATTTTGGTAAGCGATACTCCCGACGGCAAATTTGTCCTTCATTCCGACGGATTTATCACACCCAACGATTGGTATTCCCTCGACGGCACGTTTTACGAGGAAAATGGCACACCTTATATGGTTTTTTGCCACGAGTGGACACAAATCAGTAACGGAAGCGTGTGTGCAGTTGAGCTATCAAAGGACTTAAAAACGACACAGGGTGAACCGTTTTTGCTTTGGCAGGCGGGTGATGCCACTTGGAAACACGACCATAGCGGTAACGGTGAGTACGTGACCGACGGGCCGTTTTTAATCAAAAAGGACGGACAGCTTATCTCAATTTGGTCAAGCTTTTATAAGGGATATTACTGCGAGGCAATCGCGCGTAGCGCGAGCGGAAGCATAAAGGGCGTTTGGTCAATTGACGAAAAGCTCGTTTGCGAAAACGGCGGCGGCCACGGTATGGTTTTCACCGATAAGCAAGGAAACGACTGTTTTGTATATCACATGCCTAACGATACTCCAAACGAACGACCCGTAATAGAAAAAATCAACCTTGACAGTTGGTTTGAAAATAACAAATGAGGGACACCTCATCCGTCAACAAATGTTGACACCTTTCCCTCAAGGGTAAGGCTCATTTTCGTCATTCCGAGCGAAGTCGAGGAATCTTTTTATTGAATCAACAGAAAAAGCATCTCCGCGGAGATGCTTTTTTCTTGTTATTCCTCGTCTTTTTTATCTTCAAAAATGGAACTATAGCTTACTACGATTGATTTTTCGGTCACGCTATCACCAATATAGGAAACACTGTTGCCGTCAATTACGTATGCGCCGCAATACATATTCTGTACTTTGTGTGCGTCGGTTTTAATTTCCGAAAGCTTCAAATTGTAAATTGAGAATGACTCAAAGTCCATTGTCGAAAAGTCGGTTACTATTGCGCTGTCTACCAAGCAATTGCCGTTTTGGTCAAAGATATCGCCACCAAGGTTGGCATTTTCCTTGCCGACAACAA
>JBGVIN010000040.1:0-16361 GCA_045123255.1 Eubacteriales bacterium | reverse complement strand
AAAAATGTATAGTTAAGCTATACGCAAAAGGAATGTCGATAAGACAAATAAGCAGATTGACGGGAACAACTAAAAAAATAGTTGAAAAATATCTTAAATAATTAGAAAAACAAGGAGACAAGGAACCGTCCCCTGTCTCCGATCTTGGTATAATGTTTTTACATTGGGAGGTATTATTTCGTGGTGAGAAAAATCGCAACCGCTTCGACTGGAGTAGCAATAAGTTTATTGATACCGCTAGTTGTTTTCCTAATGGAAAAAAGGCAGTATTTGTATCCTGTTACCTGTGATTTCAAATTCATTAAATGGTTGTTTGTGTGTAGTATCGTGTTGGTGTTTGAAGCGTCGGTATATTTTGCTATTAAGTGTTTTCTAAAGAAAAAAATAATAAATATAATAATAGCTATATTATTATGCTTGACTTTAATACCGCAAATAATTCTCGGCTCATTCTTCATAGGAATTTTCTCGGGAACAAATTGGCAAAGCAGTACTCAAAATACCGATAACTTTGGAACTATTGATCCGTATTTTGATAGCCAATTTGAAATTTGCGGTCTGAAAATGAGTGAAATCATGGCAATTGAACCATTAAGGGTGAATAGATATGATTATAATTATCAATCAGAACTTGCCGCGATTTCTTTTGATGTGTTTTTTGAAATCGAATTGTCTGAAGAAAATTACACGTACCTAAAGGAAATTTTTCAAAACGATTTGAAATATGAAACTAATGAAAACCAACATCAATGTGATAATGTGGACTGCGGAAAACTTGTCCTTTCTAACGATACAGCAACAACCATTGACAAGTGGGATGAGATGTATATAGAGTATTGTGACTCAGCGCGTACATTTAGTGCGAAATTCAAGGGTGTCTGCTATACCTAAGACCGGCGACGTTTCCTTGTCTTAGAAAATTCTCTCAACTAAAATCAAATAAAACACACCTCTGTGCCGTGGCACAGAGGTGTGTTTTTATAACTGGGTGTATTTATACTTCCTTGCTTACTGCGTCGTCAATCTTGTTTTTCACCTTTACAAAATAAAGGAATGCAAGGTTTACAATAACCATAAGGTAGAGTGCAAAGTTAACGATAGAGAGAACGAGTGCCGCCTCACCAAACATTCCATCAGGGTTGATAAGTGCGGTAATGAATATGCCCGTCACGTGTGGGAGCATAAGCGTTATTGAAAGAAGCAGGTTAAGAAGCGTTACGGTTTTGAAGAAAACAGTTCCTATCATAACGCCGAGAGTTACTGTCAAAATGAGTGGAAGCACCCATTCGTAAGCGATAAGCGCGCTTTGGTTCTTTCCGCTTGCAAAATAGTGAATTAGTGAAGCGAGCATCAAGATAAGATTGAGAGAGAACACGCCTATTCTGAATTTAGATAAGAATTTCTTTGCCGAGCCCGAGAGCGAAGCACAAGCAATTACGTATCCGTAAAACATAGCTAAAATAGGGTAGTGGCACCAAAATCCCGTGTGTGCTAAAATCGCATTAACGATTACTAAAACGACTGAAAGATTGGCAATAACAATGAACAAAAAGTCCTGCCAAGTAAGGTTAACCTCTCCAAAGCGAAGTGGGCGCTTCGGTGTTTTTTCAATTGGTGAAATTTGCATATTTATATTATCGATAATATCTATTTATTATCTGTACCTCCTAAAATAGTCAAGTGTCTAAAATCTTGCTAAGATTATAATAGCAAAATTTGAGCACAAAGTCAATATTATTTTCATTTTTTGTTGCGGTAAATTATAAAATTAACCTCTACCGTTGTTTTTAGTGTATGCACGCTGTGTAGCTTTTCCTTGTCAGCCTGTGACGTGCGGTGGTAGTACGGAGTCATTGTAAAAAGTGATTCGATAACCTCGTTTCCCAAAATAACCGTTTGATATTTGAGATTTTTCACCTCTAAAAGGTCGAAGCCTTCAAATTCCAAAAACTTTTCCTCGTTTGGATAGACGCTATCGTATAAAACAGATTTTAAGCCGTCTAAATGGTCAATTCCTGCCGAAACGACAACTAAATGTCCGCCGTCCTTCAGTATTCTTGAAAATTCCTCGCTTGCAACAGGGGCAAAAAGACTGACAACCGTGTCGGCATAGCTGTCAGGAAGCGGTAAATCAAAAATATTACCTACCGCAAAATAGGCGTTGTTAAGTCCCTCAGCGCGCGCTGATTTTGCGCCGTGCTCGCAACCGAATTTTGACATATCAAATCCTAAAACGGTTGACCCTGTGTTTGTTTTGGCAATCCCGAGTGAATAGTATCCCTCGCCACATCCTGCATCAACAACGGTTTTTCCACCAAGGTTGAGGAGAATTTCCGTTAACGTGCTTTTTATATTTTCGTATGCGCCGCATTCGAAAAATCTTGTACGCGCGCGTATCATTTCCTTTGAATCGCCTGCAACCCTGTTGTTTTGCTTCCCCGGGTTTAATAGATTTACGTAGCCGCTTTTTGCGTAGTCGAATGAGTGATTATTTTCGCACTTAAGTGAATTTTCGATGCGCTTTAGCTCTTTTTTGCAAATCGGACATAAAAACATTCAATTATATCCTCCAACTGTTGAAATTTTACTCTAAATATATTATACTATAATAAAGTGCGTTTTTCAAGAGAGGAGCAAAAATATGGTAAAAACAGGTGAGAGATACAGAGTGAAAATTGAAGACGTCAATATTTTTGGAAACGGCATTTGCCATATTGACTCCTTTGTTGTGTTCGTTGAAAACGCGCTCCTTAGTGAGGAATGTGAGATTGAAATTACCGATGTGTCAAAAAAATTCGCCTACGCGACAGTCAAAGAGCAGCTTGCGGTATCAAAAAGCAGACAAGAGGTGAGCTGTGCGTGCTACGGTCAGTGTGGCGGTTGCACGTTTTTGCACACAAATATAGAAAATGAAAACGAGATAAAAGAAAACTACGTCAAGTCGATTTTTAGAAAGAACAAAATTGATATCGAGGTTGCAAAGATTGAAGCGCCAAGCGTGGAAAAATACAGAAACAAGGTAGTTTTCCATTTTGAAAACGGAGAATACGGCTATATGGCAAGCGGCACAAACAAGCTTGTCCCACATAGCGGCTGTAAATTAAATGACGACATTTTTGATAAAATCGCCGCTCTTACGGGAGAGTGCCTCCCCAAAAAATCGTTAAGAGCGTTATACATAAGAAAAAGCTCACAACAAAACGGCGAGGTGATGGTTTGTCCGATACTTCGCGAAACGGTTGACTTAACAAGCTACGTTGGTAAGCTGATATTAGAGTTTCCAAACGTTAAAACGGTTTTGTATTCGGTATATAACGAACGCGATTTTGCGCTTGAAAACGTGAAATTCAAAACGCTTTACGGTGACGGATATATTTACGATGAGCTGCTCGGCTTGAAATTCAGAATTTCCCCAAGCTCGTTTTACCAAGTTAATCACGAGTGTGCAGAAAAACTCTACGAAAAAGCAATCGAGCTTGCCGCACTTAGACCAACAGATAAGTGTGCCGACCTCTTTTGCGGCACAGGCACAATAGGCATTATTGCCGCATCAAAAACAGGCGCAAGCGTTTACGGCGTTGAAATAAACGAGGAAGCTGTAAAGGATGCAAAATATAACGCGAAATTAAACGGTGTTAAAAATATTAGCTTTGAAGCAACGGACGCAAAAAACTTTGGCGAAGCGGTTGACGTTGCAATAATTGACCCACCGCGCAAGGGCTGCTCAACATTTATGATTGAAACGCTCCTTCGCTTAAAGCCGAAGCGCATAGTTTACGTTTCCTGTAACGCCGATACCCTTGCTCGCGATGTTAAATCACTCCGCGGTGAGTACGAAATTTCCTCACCGCTTTACCCATTCAATATGTTCCCAAAGACAAGCCATGTCGAGAGTGTCGTTTGTCTCAGGAGACAAAGCGACGTGATATAGAACGCTTTGCGTTCGTGATATAACGCCTTACGGCGCGTGATATAGACACCTTCAGTGTCGTGATATGTCGCGAATTACGCGACGTAAGAAGCTTTGTCGTTCCACGCGCATAAAGTGCGCATATCACGCTTGCTATAGCAAGCATATCACGAAAGCCAACGGCTTTCCATATCACGCGCGACGCAGTTGTGCTATATCACGACGGCAACGCCGTCCATATCGCTCAGCTTTAACGAACAATAGAGAAATTTATTATGGCAACAATCTCGCATAAGCTTACAATTGAATTTTCAGTTGAAATTACGAATTTTTGCTTGTCTTGAAAGGAAATGATATTATGAAAAAGGTTATTTCTTCTACAAAATGGTTAATAACTTATCTAATTATTTTATCTGTTCTAATTAGCTTAGATATATTAGGAATCGTATTAACGGTTTATTCTATTTTTAATAGCGAAATCTCGCTATTAGCTATCGGGCTTGTAGTTTTGATTTATATGTTACCTGTTACAGGAATCATTCTTTTTTATCTAAACCGTCGGGCTTGTCTTGTTTGGGTTGAGGATGGAGTATTTAAGCATAAGGGATTATTGTTTGGTTATAGAGGAAATATAACCACTGAAAAGGTATACGGTGTGTCAATTTCTTTTGGAAACAAAAAAATATTTATTAATGTTGACGGTGAAAACGAGAATCACAGAAAAAGAGTAATTGAGCTAAAAAATAGCGACTCTAATATGCTTATGGTAAAATCCTTTTGGAAAGGTGAAATCTTTAATCCAAACGAATATTTAGACCAAATGAATGATGATATTGACACCATTATAGGTGGGCAAAGAAATGATCAATAATCAAGCATTGATTTCTTTATTAGTCTAATAAGAAGGAGGATGGCTCTATGACTCAATCACAAAAAATGAGAAAAGCCCTTGAAGAAAATGTAATATCAAAATTGAAGCAAGACGGTTTTATCGGGGAATATCCCGATTACCGAAAAGTATATCCGAACAGAATTGAATTAATTTCATTTTCAAAATATAAGCATGGAAATGCCTTTTATGTATTAGCATCCGTTGCTTATCAAAACAAAGAAAAGGAAAAACAAAACATAGATTTTAATTATTTCAAGGGTGATTTCAACGAGCTTATAGCGGATGATTGCGGCGGATTGCGTTATTATCTAAAAGGCAATTTTGGCGATTTGTTTTACTATACCGATGTATATTGGCAAGGCGGAGCTTTGGGTTGCATCGGCGTTTCAGAGGAAAAAGCAAAGAGCTATAAGCGAAAATGGTATGAGCTGCATCTTCAAAGATATAATGAAAATATTTACAATAAGATTTGCAACAAAATTAATAAAAAGCTCCCGAAAATCTACAAATGGTGGGCAAAAATGAGCAAAAAATAGAGAATATTACTTTGAGATAAAAGGAGAAAGCTTGTGAATATATTCTGTGCGATTTTATCAATAATATTAACTCCATTGGCGATTTCTGTAATTATTCCGTGGATGTACGGGCTTTCAAAAAAGGAAGAAGCACAAAACGGTTTTGTTTCAAAGACAAAGTTTCCAAAACGCTATACGGTATGTTCGCTTATTGCACTAATTATTACCACTGTATTATTTATTGTCGGCACAATACTAATAAGTATCTTTGAAAAGGATTTTCCTGTTCATTCTTGGATTGCATTTATTTTAGCTATGCTCTTTATAATTTCAATACCTTTACTTATGGTATTGATTTCGTTTTTTACTTGCGAGATCATAAGAGATGACGGAATACTCTTAAAAGGACTGTTTAAGAAGAAATTTATTGCATATTCACAAATGGCTTCATATAAGTATTCGTTTAATCAGCTTACGGTTTACGACTGCGAGCATAAGGCTCTTTTCGGTGTTTATGATAACAGAGTAGGAATGAAATCATTAATAAATCAGCTTGACAGTAAAGGAATATTCAGAGAATAAGTTTTTGATTAAGGAGAACACAAAGCAATGAAAAATAAGAAAGAAATATCTAAAAAAGAATATATTTTGTATCTTGTTATTATTTCATGTGTGATGGTTTTGGCTATCGCGCTCTTGGCAGTCGCGGCGATTCTTCAAACTATAGATGTTAATCCCGTGATTTATACAGTGCTTGGACTCTCGAGCTTCCTAATTTTAATATTTGGAGCTGTATTTGGAATAGTTAAGCTTGGAAAGGTGCAAAAATACGAGCTTACTCAAAAGGTTGAAAAATTAGAAAAAACAGAGCTTATTTGCTTGGAGGGCGCTTCGAAAACGAAAATAATCGATTATTGCGAGCGCAAAAAGTATAATTTGATAGAAAACAAGTATTATCATAAGCGCCGTTTTTCACTATTCAACGATTACATAAATTATTTCATAAAATTAACTGACAAAAAAGCGCCACTTGATGAGTGCGTGAAAAAACAAATCCAACTGTTTGACCAAGAAAACCGCAAGGAGAAAAACAAGTGCTTGATAATTGTGTTGTTCTCCGAAACGGTAACGCAAGCTGACCTCAAGGAATTAAAGGAATATTCTTTACCTCTCGCGGCGGCAGAGCTTCAAATTAAAATGCTGGGATTGAAATATGACTCTTTGGTTGTTGCCTTATTAGATAACAATAGCGGAAAGCTTTATGCCTTTAATGAGCATAAGCACAGTAGTACTATGAATGGCAGCGGTGTAAATTTATTAAGAAGGATATTAAATTAACTAATTTGAGAAGGAGAGTGCGCAAATGAGAGCTTGTCCGTATTCAAGAAAATGTAGCGGATGTCAGCTACAAAATTTATCATATAGCGAGCAGCTTAAAATGAAGCAGGTTAAGCTCATTCGCTTGCTTGGCCGTTTTTGCCACGTTGAGGAGATAATCGGCATGGAAAGCCCCATGAACTATAGAAACAAGGCGCAAGCGCTCTTTGGCTTCAAAAACGGCAAGATAATTTCGGGCATTTATCAGTCAACAACACAAAAAATTGCCGAGGTTGACTCTTGTATGCTCGAGGACGAGGAGTCGCAAAAAATAGTAAAAACGATTAGAAGGCTCGCGGCAAAATACAAGATAAAAGCATATGATTTAGCCACAAAAACGGGCAATTTGCGCCATGCTTTAATAAGAAAAGGACTAAAAAGCGGCGAAATTATGGTTGTGCTTGTTACAAAAGATCAAAACTTCCCCGAAAAGGAAGCTTTTGCAAATGACTTGGTCAAGGCGCACAGTCAAATTACAACAATTGTTTGGAACGTAAACCCAACGGACACGCCCCTTTTCCTTGGCAAAAAGAGTGAAACGCTATACGGAAGCGGCTACATAACGGACAACCTTTGCTCACTTAATTTCAGAATAAGCCCTGCCTCGTTTTATCAGGTTAACCCCGTGCAAACCGAGGTTTTATACACAATTGCAAAGGATTATGCCAAATTAAAGGGAGAAGAAACAGTCCTTGATGCATACTGCGGAACGGGCACAATAGGCCTTACTATGTCAAAATCGGCGAAAAATGTAATTGGTGTTGAAATAAACACCGATGCAACGAATGACGCAAGGGAAAATGCGAGCTTAAACGGTATTACCAACGCGGAATTTTATAACGAGGATGCCGCGGACTATATTGCAAGCCTTGCAAGCAAAAAAGAGAAAATTGACGTGGTGATTACCGACCCACCTCGCGCAGGCTGTAGCGTAAAATTTCTTAAAAACCTTGTCAAGCTCGCCCCAAAACGAGTAGTTTACATTTCTTGCAACCCAGAAACGCTTGCAAATGACTTAAATTTCCTCACAAAATCGGGCTACCGTGCAACTAAAATCCAACCGGTTGATATGTTTCCACATACTAATCACGTCGAGAGTGTCGTTTGTCTGACACGGTCAGACAAAGCGACGTGATATAACGCCTTACGGCGCGTGATATAGGCGCTATGCGCCGTGATATAAAATTCCTTACGGAATTCGTGATATGCACCTGTCGGTGCGTGATATAGACACCTCACAGTGTCGTGATATGGCTCAGCGGAGCCGTAAGGAATTTTTACTCGCGACGTAAGGAGCTTTGTCGTTCCACGCGCATAAAGTGCGCATATCACGCTCGCGATAGCAAGCATATCACGAAAGACAACGGCTTTCCATATCACGCGCGACGAAGTTGCGCTATATCACGACGGCAACGCCGTCTATATCACTCCACCATAGGTGGACCTAAAGGAGTATTTATGGCAAAAACCTCACACGAACTCGCAATCGAATTTGCAGTTGAGATTACTGAATTGTGTTCAAAAATTAAGGGACGTCCCGAATACGCAAAGCAGCTTATTCGTTCCGCTTCTTCAATCAGCGCCAATATTGCGGAGGCGAAATATGCCGAGAGTAATGCTGACTTTGTTCATAAACTTGAAATAGCACAAAAGGAAGCAAATGAAACGGAAAATTGGCTCTCGGTGTTGTTTAAGAGTGGCATTATTGATGAGCTCACTTTCAAATCCTTGCGGAACAAGTGCGGCAAGATAAGAAGAATGTTGATTGCTTCGATTACCACCGTTAAGGCGAAAATCAACGGACAAAAGTGATTTTTGAGCAAAACCCTAAACTTCAATTTACAGCTGTTTAGCATAACATATCGAAAGGAGCAAATATGACAACCAAAAAGTATATTTTTACTTTTGTATTATTTTTTATTCTTCTTGCAGCTGCCCCGATATTATATTTCTCTGGTTTTTTCTTGAAAGAGAAAAACGTACTTATTTTTTGTGTGTTTGCAAGCATTGCATGCATTAGCTTAATTTCGGCGATTGCTGTTATTGTACTCAATTATAAAAAACTCGTTGCTTACGATTCTGTTAGGATCAAAAACAAGATACAGAACTTAGATTTTGCCGCTATTGAATATACTGTAACCGCAAACGAGCTTATTGAAAAGCTCAAAACCCGTGAATATGCAAAAATAGCAGAAAATATTTTTCACAGAGAAATTGAGGATGATGTCGGTGATGGTGGCATTGTTGTTAGTCATTATTATGCAGCATTGTTGCAAGTAAACATGACAGTAGATATTGCAACGCTTTTGGAGCAATTCAGCAAAGGTATGACAACCTACAATATAGGATATATTTTCGTTAGAGAAAACATCGACCACAATCTTGATGTGTTGAAAAACTATATCAAAGAAACCGTTGTTGATGTTGAAACTCACAGATACAGATACAATAAGTTTTTTACACCGATTATTATAACCGATGAAAAAATATATTACTTAAAAGTGGGGTCTTTTATAAGCGAATACAAACACGGGGTGGTAGAAGGACTACGTGTTTTGGGCTATGATGGTTGATAAATATACCTTTTGGCTTTACAACCCCCGTTTTTGACCGATTTTAAGACCTTTTGGAGTCTTGACCCATGTGGAAACTGTCGTTGCGTTAACAAGAAAATAGATACATGAGGAATAAAAATGAAGCATAATATGAAGCTGAATACCTGTCCGTTTGAAATGATAAAAAGCGGACGAAAGACAATAGAGCTACGCTTATATGACGAAAAAAGACGTCTTGTCGGTCTGGGAGATGAAATAATCTTTGTAAATAACGTAACGAACGAAAAAATAAGTGCAACGGTTATAAATCTATATATATTTAATACGTTTGACGAGCTTTATTGCTCCTTGCCGTTATTAAAATGCGGATACACAGACAAGGATATAGAGAGTGCCTCGCCCACCGATATGGAAAGCTACTATTCAAAAGAGGAGCAAAGAAAATACGGAGTTATCGGAATTGAAATTAGAATGAATTATATAGTAAGAGAAATAGAAAAAAGAGATAACAAGGCGGTAGAGGGCGTTATTCGCTCTTGCTTAATTGAATACGGCGGAAATCACGAGGGGACTGCGTGGCAAGACCCCGACCTTGGCAGGTTTTCCGAGATATATGTAGGTGAGGGTAACAAATACTGGGTTGCCGAGGATGAAAACGGAAAAATTGTTGGCGGCACGGGAATTGGTTACCTAACCGACGAGGTTTGCGAGCTACAAAAAATGTATTGCTTGCCTGAGGCAAGAGGAACGGGTGTTGCACACATCTTAATGCAAACGGCGCTTGACTATGCCGAGAAATACTACAAATACTGTTATCTTGAAACCCTTGACAATATGATAAGGGCGCAAAAATTTTACGAAAAATACGGCTTTTACCGTGTTGACAAGCCTGTTGTTTTGACAGAGCATTACGCCTGTGAGGTAAAATATCTAAAGGAGCTTTAATATGAAAGCATACGAGCTATTTAACGAAATAATAAAGGGTGGACACGCCGACACAAAAACCTGTGACACCAAAAAGGCAGGCGACCCAAATAAGGAGCTAAAAAAGGTTGGGGTTACAATGTTTGCAACCGTAGATACAGTTAAAAAGGCAAGGGAATGGGGAGCGGACATGCTTATCGTTCACGAGCCGACGTACTACGACCATTTTGAAGAAATAGACGAATTGCCCGTAGTTAAGGAGAAAAGAAAGCTGATAGAGGAAAGCGGTATTACCGTATACCGTTATCACGACTATATGCATCACCGCGACGTAGACCAAATTCCCGAGGGCGAGGTTTACTATCTTGGACTAAAGGGAAGGACGGAGAAAACGCCGTATAGCGCTTCGTATATGTTTTATAGCGACGAGCCTATAAGTGCATACGAGCTTGCAACCAAAATGGAAAACGAGCTTGGAATAAAAAGGGTACGTATAGCAGGCACGCATGATAAAAAGTCAACCAAAATCGCGCTTTGCTTCGGTACGCCCGGCGGTGTGTTCGAGCTTCTTTCAAGCGAGGACGTAGAAATTCTCCTTACGGGTGAGGCGTGCGAATGGAAGCTTGCAGAATATGCGCGCGACGCAGATGCGCTTGGTATAAATAAGACGCTCATTGTTATGGGACATATCGGCTCAGAGAGGGACGGAATGCGCCTGCTTGCAAAGCGACTTAGTGAAACACACACAGAATTTGAAACACGATATATAGAATGTGGCGAGGTATACACGTATACAGATGAAAAATAAAGTAAGGATAGCGGTAACGCAAAATGTAAAGGGTGACGGCTCAACTGATATTTTACCGCAATACATAGAGGCACTTGAATGCGCGGGCGCTGAGGTTGTGCTTTTGCCGTATTCAAATAATCCCGACGAGATTATAAAAATGGTAAATGAAGCTGATGGGATTTGTTTAAGCGGCGGAATAGATATTGACCCGAAAAGATATTTTGAGGCAAAATCGGAGCGTTGCGGAGAAACCGAGGACAAGCGTGACATTTTTGAATTAACCGTATTTGCGTTAGCCTCTATGCAAGACAAGCCTATTTTGGGAATTTGCCGCGGAATGCAGCTTATAAACGTTGCTATGGGCGGCACGCTTTATCAAGATATACCGACTGAATATATAAGCGATATTGCACACATACAAAAGGAAGGAAAATTCGAGCATTCGCACGAGGTGAACATAATAAAATGCTCGCCGCTTTATAATTTGCTTGGAAATGAGAGAATAAAAGTAAATAGCTTTCACCATCAAGCAATTAAAAATCTCGGAGAGGGACTTGAAATTATGGCACAAGCCGCCGATGGCATAATCGAGGCGGTATACGCACCAAGCTATAGATATCTACAAGGATTACAATGGCATCCTGAGAGAATATATCAAATTGATGAAAACCAAGCATTGATTTTTCAAGATTTTATAAACGCTTGCAAGGGGGAAATATGAAATTACAATTTTTAGGCACCTGCGCGTGTGATTTTTCACCGAAGCTTGAAACTGAATTCAAAAATTCGTTCGATTATGACGCAAGGCGTTCTTCTGCCTTACTTGTAAATGATACGGTATTGATTGACTGCGGCATACATACGCTTGAGTCGCTTGATATTTTGAAAATTCCGTACGGACAAATAACCGATATTTTAATCACTCATACTCATGATGACCACTATATTCCTGAGAATATAGCAAAAATAGCCGAAAGCAAAGAAACTCCCTTGCGCCTTTGGATACGAGAGGGCGCAACCATTCCCGAGATTTCAAACGTTGAAATAATCAGAATGACACTTTTAAGTAAATGCGAAAAATACGGCATAACTGTAACAGGCTTACCGGCAAATCACGACAAAAGCACGTTTCCGCAGCACCTTTTGCTTCAGCTTGACGGTAAAAAGCTATATTACGCCTGCGATGGCGGTTGGATAATGTGTGAAGCATTAAATTATTTGCTTGATGCTGATCTTGATGCTTTGGTTATAGATGCAACAATGGGAGATTTGGTTGGGGACTATCGCGTTGGCGAGCATAATTCAATTCCAATGATAAGACATATGCTTCCATCTCTTAAAACTAATAGGGTTATAAGCGAAAAAACGAAAGTTTTTCTCTCTCATATAGCACCCTCGCTTCATAAGTCACATAGAAAAACCGTTGAAATTGCAAGCGAATTTGGGGCAGAGGTTGCCTACGACGGTCTTTGTTTGGAGATTTGATATGAAAATTGGACTTTTTACTGATACACATTATTCGGACAAGATTGTTCCGTCCGACAATAGAAAGTACGCTCTTTCCTATGAAAAGGTAGCTTATGCTATGGAGCATTTTAAGAAAAACGGTGTCGAGCTTGTAATTTGTCTTGGTGATTTAACTGATGATTGTGAGAACATAAGAAATAACAAAAATGCACTTCGCAAAATTTCCGAGCTTATAAATTCTTATGGAATACAGTTCTTTTCTTTGATGGGAAATCACGATTATTTAAGCTTTACAAGAAAGAAATTTCAAAACGTTACTCACGCTTTTCCACCGTTTACATACGGTACTGAGGGCTCAATTCTTGTTTTTCTCGACTGTAATTATGAGGACAGCGGAAGAATTTATAAAAAGCGCAACGTCGATTGGACAAATACGTATCTGCCAAAAAAACAGCTAAAAATGCTTAAAAACGTAATTGATACCGAAAACAGAGATATATACGTGTTTTCACATCAAAATTTTGATACGGAAATTGACAAAAATCATATTGTCAGAAATGCCGACGAGGTATTATCCATTCTTAAAGGCGGAAACGTAAAGGCGGTATTTCAAGGGCACTATCATAAAGGGCACGAAACAGTAATTGAAGGAATAAAATTCCGTACTTTGGGTGCAACCTGCGAAAAAACAGACGGATATTACGAAATAATTGAGGTTAAATAAAAATATCTCTAATATGAGAAAAACGTTTTGAGAAAATAAATATTGACTATTATACTTATTTATGTTAAAATAATTGTATAATAAACTTTTGTATGCAATTTTGGAGGAATTTATGAAAAAGGTTATAGCTATACTTCTTTCATTGTTGTTTGTTTTTGCGTTGGTTGCTTGCGGTAACGGAAGCGGCAATACCGATACAGATACAAGCACTAATACCGACACAGAGACTGATACAGGTACAGGTGGCGGAAATAAAGATACCCAAACAGACTCAAGCGGTGGCGGAAATACAACCGACACAGGAAGCAAGCCTGTTGACCCTGAAAAGCCTGCACCCCCTGTTTATGAATCAACAACCGTTGAGGATGAATTAAAGAGTGAGCTTGGTGTTTTCGACGCAGAGGACACATATGGCAACGAGGGCTCAATTATTGACTATGTTACTACAAATCAAATTGACGTTTCTCGCGATGCTTATAACAAACAAGCGTTTATAAGCGAAGGCGGCGCATACAGAGTTTTTGGTACGTCAACTGACGGTCAAATTTACGTTAGCGCACCCGACCAGGACGTTGTTTTGATTTTTGATGGCGTTTCTCTTACAAGCGGAAATAGCGTGGTTGGACCTGCAATTTTTGCAGTTGACTGTGCTTCTGTAACAATCGTATTGGTTGAAGGCAAGGAAAACTATTTGGCTGACAACTCTGCAAACGATGGTGAGGGCGCTGTTATTCGTGTTAGATCCTGCAATCTCACAATTGAGGGCAAGGGCTCTTTAACCGTAGAGGGCAAGGCAAAGAATGCTATTGCAAATACAAAGGAGCTTACAATCAATAGCGGTACTTTTAATATTTCCGCAAAGAACGGACACGGTATTTACGGCAAAAAGGGTCTTAATATAAACGGCGGTAAATTCAATATCGATGCCGGCAAGAGCGGCTTCAAGAGCGGTGACGGTGACGATACCACAAGCTATGAATACGGCTTTATTAACGTTAATTCCGGTAGTATAAGCATTAGTAGCGGAACTAACGGCTTTAACTGCATCGGTCCTGTTTCTATAAAAGAGGGCAGAGTAAGCATTACAGCTGAAAACGGTAACGGTATTGATGCACTTGAGGATGTTAAGATTGGCGGCGGCACGATGATTATCAACTCATATAAGTCTGCAATTGCGACCGACGGTGACGTTGAAATCAAGGGTGCATCAAATCTTAAGCTTACAACCACCGGAAATGGTATTTCTGCTGAAAATGCCACGGTTGACACAGACGGCGTAATTTATATCAAGACAACCCCTGTTTACGAGAAGGTAACTGCTGAAACATCCGCAACAAAGACGAGATACGTCTTTGTTGACGATGCATACGTTATATATGATGCTGCCGTTCACGGCAAAAATGCAACACTTTTCGTTTTAAGAGATTCTAAGGGCTTTGAGGTTACTGAGCTTACAATAAAGGACGGTATTATCGGCATTGATTCATTCCAAGACTGTATAAATACCGAGAGATTCGCTATGACCGACGGCAAGCTCGTTCTCTTTACCGCAAGTGATGCAATCGACGCATCAGTTCAAGCAGATATCAGCGAAAAGGCGGAAATTGACGTTTTAGGCTCTGAAAAGGGCATTAAGGCAGAAGTGCTTAATATTAACGGCGGTACACTTAATATTGTTGCAGAAAAGGATGCAATCAACACAAGCGCAGGTGTTATGTCCGATGGTGTTGTGTATCTCTTTGACAAAATCGATTTAGGTACAGACGGAACAATGAGTGTAAACGGTGGCGTTTTATTAGTTGTTAGCACAACTGACAACAAACAAGCTACTACAGGCGATGCTCCATTTATCTCTGCGTTGGTAACTGAGAAGGAAAGTGCTTTGGCAGGAAATTACTTAAAGGTAATTAACGGCGCAGATATCGTTTTGGTAGAGCTTCCAAAGGACTATACCGAAAAAATGGCAGTTTACTACGCATCAAGCAATATCGATTCAAACGTAATGATTGTTATCGGTTCATGCGATGCGGACGGTATGTTTACTGCAATTTACACACAAACCGTGAAATAAAATTGAAATGGCTGTTGAGAAATCAACAGCCATTATTTTTTGAATTTTTTTCGACCACCACAAGAATTATTGTGTATATAAATGCGGGATAAATATTAAAGAAATGATTGTCGAGCAAGCTTGTTAAAAGCAATCCAACAATTGAAAGAGCTAAAAATACGTTTTTCAGGCTTCTTTGGGCGATAAATAGCCTTACCGTTTGATATCTGTGGAATAAATATGACGATATTCCGACGAAGCCACAGGTTGCCATCATTTGAATTACCGTATTGTGGTATCTATACGGCAAGAAAATTATAAATTGATGCTCGGTTGCGTATGAGGAATTAAAGCCGCCGCCGAAAATAGGATGAGAAAGGAAGTTTTTAAGACCGTGTATGTACATTTCAAAGCGACCGTTATCATCTAATCCGCGACTTAAATAATCGCCTAAAATATTTGATATTTTGCCCCATAGTGCGATAAATGCTATTATCCCCAAGGTGAACAGGACTCCTGCGAAAATACGGTTAATAAGTTTATTTTTTCCGAAGAAGCACGAGATTATAAGGGAGATAAATATTATAAATGATGATGCAAGCAAGGAGGAACGGCTGAGCGTTAAAACAATTGCCCCGTAGGAAATGAGTCCTGTGATAAAGAAAATAGGACCGAATTTTTTTACGTTTGAGGCATAGAAAAAGTGAATGGGTAATAAAAGAGTTAAAACACCACCGATGTTATTCCACATACCCCAGCCAACCTTCACGCTTTCCTTGACGATTTCACCGTTTACAATTTGAATTTGATTGGTAAATGCGATAAACAATTCAAGCGTGACAAGCATTGACATTAAAAATAAAACGTATATCAGGTAATTTGTCAAATTGGGAGTTCCTTTTAGATTAACTGTAAAAAGAAGGAAAATTCCAAAAAGCGAAAACATAAATGCAAGCGCATAAAGAATATTGCCTACGTGATATTGCTCGAAATTCAAGCATCCGTTTAATAAAGCGGCAACGGAAAGCATGGAAAATCCTAAAAGAAGCTTTGATTTTGTAAAATCCTTGAAATTTATATTTTTTCTATAAATTATAAAGTGAGCGATGAAAAAGGAAATTAAGACCAAAGCACCAAGGACCATAGCTATTAAATAT
>JBGVIN010000039.1:0-21894 GCA_045123255.1 Eubacteriales bacterium | reverse complement strand
ATCTTTGACAGATATTGCCTCTAGGATAAACGAGTTAAGAACTGATATTTCAAAATTAAATGCTAGTTGTATCGAAAAAGAGAAAACGCTGGAGTTTTTAAAGAAAGAATGTTTTTCTGATGAAGTGAAAATACTTGATTTTCAGAAAACTAGAGATCATTATGTTGAAGTGTTAAATCAAAATGGAGTGCTACAAACATATGCAGATTTCTTACTTCAAACGCCTCAGCTTGATTGCCCTATATGTGGAAGAAAATTTAGTGGTAATTCTGCGTTTACCAATGAAACATCTAATGATTTATTTGAGTTTTTTAGAGATCAATCTATAGAATTGTCAAAAAAGATAAGTGGAGTAAAAGAAACAATAGTGGATGTGACCACAAGGTTAGAGAATAATAAAGCACAAATTAAGGTTATACAAGAAGAACTCGGTGTGTCAAAACAAGCAATTGAAGAATTCCAACAAGAGTTAAAAGAACTAAATAAAAACATTATTATAATTAGGCAGCTAGATTCAATGAATAAAGCTCTTGAGATATATCATCAAGAACTAGTTACTATAGAGGGCGAGATTGTAGCATATAGCGAAAAGGAAAAATCAAAACAAGTACAAACCAAAGAAACTAAAACAACTATTTTCGATTCATATTGCGACTTTGTATATAAGGTTTTAAAACAGTGGGGATTTGATGGTGAATTTGAAATAGAATTCAACCCTAAAACTCTCGATATAATTGTTGGTGATAAGGAAAGAACAAACTGGGGAAAAGGATATCGAGCATTTGTTATGTCGGCTATGTCGGTGGCACTTATGAGATATTGTTATAATAATTCTAAACTGCATCCCGGTTTTGTGATTCTAGATTCTCCATTGGTTTCGCTAAAAGAACGTAAAAAGGATGAAACCGGAGAATGGATTAATGATTATATGGAACGCAAAATGATTGAAGATATATTGGTTGAAGATTGTTTTCATCAAGTAATTATATTTGAAAATAAAGACTTGAAATACGGATACGATTTCAATTATATTGAATTTAATCATGACGGTGATGGAAGAACTGGGTTTATACCTAAATAATGGAGTGATATATATTCCCTTGATTTTTTGTTGCTACTGCCATAAACAAAAAAGTTGAATAATTTTAAAAGCGAGTGCTGATTTTTTCGGCACTCGTTTTCTGTAACAGGCTTGAATAAAATCTAGATATGTAGTAAAATAAAAACACAATCCGACACAAGAAAGCACAAAATGACGGGATTTTAGTTTTCACCTTTGATAGAATATAGACAGACAGGAGGGAAAGAAATGGATTGGATTACTGGAATGCAAAAGGCAATAGATTATATAGAGGAGCACATAACTGAAAAGATAGATTATGATGATGTGGCAAGAGAAGCATTTTCATCAAGCTATCATTTTCAAAGAGTGTTTAGTATTCTTTGCGGTTTTACTTTAGGCGATTACATTCGCCAAAGAAGATTATCTTTGGCTGGTGCAGAGCTTTCACAAGGCGATTGCAAAGTAATAGATATAGCTCTTAAATATGGTTATGATAGTCCAGATAGCTTTGCAAAGGCATTTCAAAAATTTCACAGCATAACTCCGTCACAGGCTCGAGCAGACGGAAAAATGCTAAAATCCTTTTCTCGCTTGTCAATAAAAATTTCTTTGGAAGGCGGAGAAACTATGGATTACAGAATTGAAGAAAAGGAATCATTCGTATTAACAGGCTACAAACGACATTTTACAGGTGTACCGGGAGATTCAGAAGAACAAGAAAATCAAGAAAAGGATATGTATGTCAACACAAGGCCATTGCAGTATATTTTGCAAGGCTTAGCGGGCAATATTGAAGATTTTTATGATGTTATCACGAATGTAAATGATGACGGATATGATTTTTACATCACAAAAGAAATACCTGAGTATTATAGAAATAATTTAAACAAAGATTGTATTCTCGGTGAGGAGTTTGCAAAATATTTTGAGCATATCACAATTCCAAAGCAAACCTATGCAATTTTTGAAACAGAAAGATGTACCTATCCAACAGTTGTATTTCTTGATTTAAGAAAAAGGATAGTTAATGAATGGTTACCAAACTCGGGTTATCAATTTGCTAACGCACCAGAAATTGTTCTTACACATTGGTTCAGAAAAGAAAAAAGCGACCAACGATACATGGAGCTTTGGATACCGATAGAAAAAATTAAATAATTTGGCGAAAAAATTTAAATTTTAAAAAATTTGTTAACCGACACCAAGTAAATGGTACTATATGGTTGAAAGCTTTCAAAAAGGACTGACAGGAGAACGATATGGAACAACAGATAGTAGCAGAATTGATTTCTAAAAATATGTCTGCATTCTATGGCTATGCCTTTGACAAATTGTATGACAAGGACTCGGCAGAGGATTTAACCTCCGAAATAATATGCGAAATTCTTGCCTCTGCCGAAAACCTTGAAAACGATGAGGCGTTTTGGGGCTATGCTTGGAAAATTGCAGAAAATACCTTAAGAAAATTTATTCGCAGAAATAAAATCATATCAAAAACATTAGATTTAAACGAAAATACTGATAATGTTGGTTTTTATCATTCTCCTTTAGACCAATACATCGAAAAGGAAGAAAAGGACGAGCAAACCTATCTTTTAAGAAGGGAGCTATCCTTGCTTTCCTCGGTGCATAGAAAAATTACTGTTTCTTATTACATTCATAATAAAAGCTGTCAAGAAATTGCAAATGAACAAAATATGAGTGTTGAAATGGTAAAGTATCATTTATTCAAATCAAGAAAGATACTAAAGGAAGGTGTTGTATGACAAGAAAATTAGGAGAAAAAAGCTACAATCCCGGTGTTTTCCGTGTAGATTTTTGGGGTAATGTTTCACCAAAATACAGAGAACTTTTTGACCGTTCATTGCCCGGAGAGATAATGCTATCCGCTTATGAAAAACCACTTACAGCAGAAGAGCTATCAATCGAGCTTGGCGTTGCGATGCCATATCTTGAGGAAGAGCTTGAAATCCTTGAAAGTGCTGAGCTTATAAAAAGAATAGGCACAAAATATCAAACAAATATTGTTATAATTACAGATGCTTTTGAAAAGGATTTTATAAAATCTGTTAAAAACATTTACACAAAAGCAGCGAAAGAGATTTTTGAAAGCTCAAAATCCTTGCTTGATAAGGTAAGACAACTAAAATTTAAAGGCAACGACCTTGATGATAACAGACTTTTGTGGCTCATTATCAGTATGGTTTTGCTTGAAGCAACAGATATGCCCGAAAGCTATCCCGATTTAGTGCTTGGTGGATGTGGCTTTGTGTTTGGATATGATAACGATTATCTCAATATGTCCATCAATGGAGTATCACATTGCTATGTTGATGATGTTGAGTTTTGTGCAGTGAACTATAAGAAAACGCAAAATATACAAAACTATGAGCATTTTCGTTTTATGGACAGAGCTAAGGTTATGAAAGATGCCATATTAGGAAAGAAGGCTGATGAAAGTAATCCAATGCTGCCTGTAATGATAGAACAAGGCTATGTATATTGTGAAAATGGAATAGTATATCCAAGCTTTTATGTGTTTGATAAGGAAAACTACAAAGCAATTGGCGAGCTTCTTGCACCGGTTTCAAAATATACTAAATCATATATGAAGCAAATCTTTGATAAAGCCACAACCGAACTTTCAAAGGTTACTCCTAACTTCGTAAAAGACCAGTGCAAAAACATTGCACAGTTACATTATAGCAGCGGAGTTATGGGCTTTGTAGTAAATGAGCTTATAGACAACGGTAGCTTGATTGTTCCAAAAGAAAAAACAAATCTTGCTATTTGGGGTATAAATCATGGATAAGCAAAAGCGAGTGCTGATTTTTTGGCACTCGTTTTTGCGCTTACTACAAATAAAAACATTATCAATTTAAATGTCGCGATTATAGTACATCTCAAACTTGACAAAGTGCAATGAATGTAGTAAATTAAATTTAGCGACAGGATGTATCAATGAAAATTTCAAAAAACTATTGACAAAAGTATCATATGATACTATAATAAAACCAAGGAGGTGATATATTGCTTGAACCGCATTGATAGCAAGGGTGCTGTCGAACAATTTCTTAATAATACAAAAGAGATTCTCAATGACAAAGGCTTTGATGTGAAAAATAATTTCTATCTCAAGGAAGTAAGAGAACAAACTGGAGATGATAGAAATAGGACAACAATGCTTGAACTTGGTTATAATCGCCAAGATGTAATTGATGAAATCAAGAAGCTATCCGTTAAGGATTATAAAGAAACCGTAATTGACAACATGCCAGGAAGAAAAAATCCATTTTACTGCTTTGTTAAGTTTATAGAAATAGACCAAGTCTATATCAAGTTTAAACTAAGCGAAGTAAAAGGAAAGCAAATATTTTGTGTTTCCTTTCATTTTGTAGATTATCCAGTCGCAGATCATGAATTTCCGTATAAGTATTGAGTAGTAAAAGCCAAAGAGTTGTAAAACCGAAAAATAAAGATATAATTAGAATTAAGTGAATCGAAACGAATAGAATTGAAACGATAAGAATAGATTAAAAAATAGATAAATAGATAACAGAAAAAAAGAAAAATAGAAGAAAGAAAATAGAAAATAGAAACGAATTATTATATTTAAAAAAGATTATTATGAAATATTATATTATTAAACGAGAAATTAATTTTTGCCCAATATGCGAAGATGAGCATGAAGTTGTATTGATTAAGTATGTGGATGAAGTTAAAGTTAAGGGTGAAATTATCGAATGTGAAGTGCAAGCATATTATTGCGAAGAAACTCAAGAACGATTTGAAAATGGTGAGCTTGTAGATGAAAATTTACAAAAGATTCGAGATGCATATAGATTAAAACATGGACTATTAACTCGTAAAGAGATCATTGAAATAAGAAATAAATATGGAATCACACAAGAAGAGTTGGCTATAATTCTTGGACTTGGAGAAAAAACAATCGCAAGATACGAATCTTCTATAATTCAGGATAAACCATATGATGTGTTGATTAGAAAATTTAATGACGATTATAATTTTGCGTATGATATGCTGTTCAAATCTAAAGATAAACTTAATCAGCGTAAATTTGATCAAATACGAGATACAATCATAGATTTAATTATCAAAGAAACCCCTTCATTATATAATGAAATTATGTTGAAAAACCAATATTTGAAACATGACGAAGAATCATCAGTAAATGGTTTTACAATCTTAAACATACCAAAAATTAAAAGTATGTTGGCGTATTTCGCTAGATTTACTAAAAACTTATTTAGTGTGAAGCTAATGAAATTGTTATGGTATTCAGATGCAGTGTCATTCCTAAGAACAGGAAAAGCTATGTCAGGATTGGTATATCAACATATGCCTTATGGAGCCTTGCCAATTGGCTTTAGCGAGGTGGAATCTTTGGATTCTGTAGAAAGAGAAAATATGGTGTTTATTGATTATTTTGCAACACAATATTATCCAAAGGAAAAAGATGTGATTGACGAGTCTTTGTTTACGAGCGAAGAATTAGATATTCTTCATGATGTATGCAAAAAATTTGAAACTACATCAGGGAAAGAACTGAGCGAGATAATGCACCAAGAGGATGCTTATAAATATACGTATGATAGAGAAGTAATAGATTTTTCAATCATTAAGCATTTAAGGGCAATACATTAAAAATAGTCCAATACGAATTCAAAAGCGTATTGGACTTTTTTGATTGGTTGCTCCAAAAAAATCTTGATATTTGTGGCATAAATAACAAAATGCCCAGATCTTTAATTGGGCTGGTCATTTTTCATAACATAAAAATCAATTTTTCAGCACCAAAATAAAAGCGTGAGAAGTTTTCGTGGAACCCGCCACATTTGTCGATAAAACACGGCATAATTAAAGCACAGAAACATCCTACAGAATCTTTCACTACTAAAAATCGCCATGAAAAGCTTGATTTTTTTGTAACAGCTTTCTTTCGGTACTCAAAAAACCACCCTATGCCGTGATTGGCACAGGGCGGTTTTGTTTTATGGTGATTTATTTTAACAGGCTTTTGCCTTCCCATTCCTCGTCGGGGGAGACGCCAAGGAGCTTCGTTACCGTTGGGGCGATATCCTTGATGCTTGCATTTGTGAGGTCGAAATCAACCGCTTCGGCTTTACTAAGTGCCATAATGGGGATAATCATATCCTCGTCTAAGGTTGTGCCGTGGGTTCTGTCGTGGCCGCCGTGGTCGGCTGTTACTATAATTACGTAATCCTTGGGCAGTGCGTTATATAGCTTTGAAATGTTGGCAAAGCTGTTTTCCATAGCCGCCATATATTCCTCGCTCATCCAACCGTAGTTGTGACCTGCCATATCCGTATATCCTAAATAAAGGAAGGTAAAATCAATTTCATTTTTTGTAAGAAAGTCAATTGCTGCATCCGTGATTATATCGTTTGCTTTATCGTAGCCGTACAGTCTGCCCTTGCAAAAATATGAAAATGCAAGTGAATTCGGTCTTGATAAATCCCTTATTTCCTCCCAGTTATAAAAGAATGCGCTTGTCTTTTTGGCATTTAACAAAACCTCGCACAAGCCGTTTATCGGTCTTACGTTTGGGGTATAAACGTTGGTGGTCGTTCCGTGACGGGACGGGTCAACGCTATGGAAAAGTGACATATGGCAGGGCAGAGTAACGGATGGCGTCACCGTCCTTGCGTTTAAGGTGTGCTTGGAAATTTCCAAAAGATGCTTGGCGTTTTTTGTTTTGATAAGCGCATCGGGACGCATACCGTCAACGATAGTTACTAAAATTCTCATATTTAACTCCTTAAAATATATTTAACGAAGGTGGCGCGCTAAATTCACGCATTTACTACATTATATCACGCAGGGTCTCAATAATCAATTATTTTTACGTTTATCGAAAAAATAAAAATGCTTGTAACACTTTTGTAACGCATGAAGACACTCCGTCGCTTTTTTGTTATCTTACTTGTTTACCTTCGACGGTTAAATAAATTTGTGACGCTGCTCGAAAAATAGGTGAGAAATGTCCTTTTCGCAGGCTATTATATCAACCTCGTCAAGACTGCATAAATTGCTGATGCACGGCTCTCCCAATTTGTGAGAATCAAGCATCAAAACAACTCGCTTTGACTTTGAAATCATAGCCTTTCGAATAATATTTTCGGCAATTGAGTTGTCCGTCAGCTGTCCGTTAGCTGTTAGGTTGGAAACGGAGAAAAAGCAAATATCGGCGTTAAATGATTTTATAAAGCTCTCCGCATAGCTTCCAACGAGCGCGTATGCGTTTGTGGCAAGCTCGCCCCCACAAATGAAAACCTTAGCATCCGTTTCCGTCAAAAGAACTGGAGCTTTTGCGTTGTTGGTTATTATCACGAGCGATTTTTTAGCACCGATTATTCTAAGAAGAGGTAAAACGGTGGATGAGCCGTCTATCATCACCGTATCTCCGTCATTTATGAGATTTAGGCATTTACTTGCAATTGCGATTTTTGCATCAACGTTTTCCCGTTCGCGAAAATCCTGCGGCAAATTCACACCCGGCTCACTTCTGTATATAGCTCCGCCGTGAGTTCGTATAAGCTTTTTAGCCTGATTAAGTCTGGTTAGGTCACGGCGTATGGTAGCCTCGCTGACAAACAAAGCCTTGCAAAGCTCACCTATCGTTGCCTCCTTGTGGGAGCGCAAATATTCAAGTATCAGTTCCTCGCGTTCATTAAAAGCCATATAAGCACCTTTCGTGAGCAATTACGCATAAAATAGTTTTCTTTCTGTCAATCCGTGACCGAAACGGTCAGAAAATGGACTGATTGTTGACTTTTTTCGCTTTGTATTATAACATATATTTATAAACAATTCAACTATTTGACTGAATTTGGTCTTTTCTTGATTGATTCGGTCAAAAGCTTTGTAGGAGAGAAATATGAAAAACGCAACAAAAAAGATTTTACTTCTGGCGTTGGTGCTTATGATGATTTTGCCAAGCGTGCTTGCATTTTCAGTCAGCGCTCAGGACACAGCCGCGGTAAGCGATACGGACACGGGCGTTTCATTTACAAGCACGAAAACCTTTACGCTGCCCTCGTCTGTAAAAAACGCACCCCTTACAATGGAGGCGGTTTTAAGAGTGCCTAAGGGTACAGGCAGAGCCGGTGTAATTTTGGGCAACTATTCCGACAACGTAGACACGGTTTGCTTCGAGATACACGAAAACGGTCAGCCAAGACTTTATGCAAAAAAAGGCTCAACGTTAATCGATATCAAGTTAAATACTGACATTCGCTCCGATGACTATATTCATTTAGCCGTAGTTATTGACACGGTGAACACCAAGGTTATATGCTACGTAAACGGCATAGAAACGGCAAGTGCGACCGATGTTAGACTTGCGGACTTTACAAGCTATATTCCAAAATATCAATACCAAATAGGCGGTGACTGCCGTGGCGGAAACTCCCAATATTTTAAGGGCAAAATTAAAAATATAGCTCTTTATTCCGACGTGCGTACTAAGGCTGAGATTGCAGCTGACGCCTCCTTGAATATGAACGGGCTTGGCGCGGTTGATAAAAATCAACTCGTTGCAGCATACGATATTACAAAGCCGATGCCGGAGTGTATATCTGACCTTTCAGGCAACGGACATAAGCTTAAATTCTATTCTCCCGAATTTGAGCATCAAATGATGAAAGACGGTATGACCTTTAAGTCCACCGATACGTATAAAATGTACACCGCGTTTGCAGAGGATGACCGTCCTGTAACGATTGAAGCAACTATGTTCGTTCCAAAGGATAAAATGGGAAGAACGGGTGTCGTTCTGGGAAACTATTCCCAAGGACAATGGAGCATGACCTTTGAGCTTATAAACGGAGGTCAGCCAAGAATTTATTTTGAAACGTTAGGCGGAAAAAATCAGACTGACTTGATATTTAGTAACGTTGACGCTCGTACAGGCTACTGGGCACACGTTGCAATAGTTATAGACATAGCAAACGGAAAAGCAACCTGCTATTTAGACGGAAAGGAAATGCAAACGCTCTCAATAACTCAAAGCATTGATTATCCAAGAGTTTTTGAAACCCCGCTTTATTTGGGTAGAGATACGCGCTCAGGCAGTGAAAGCAAGTATTTCCAAGGTGCTTTGAAGAGCGTGGCTCTTTATTCCGACATCCGTACAGCCGAGGAAATTCTCTCCGACTGCGAAGGAGCGGATTTAACGGATGATAATATTATCGCGGCATATAATTTGCTTGAAGAAACAGGCAGACAAGATTTAACGGGTAACAAGTATAATATTTATTATGAGGGAGAGCCGCTTCTTCCCGACCAAAACGAGGGCGGCAACACAGGAGGTGATGAAGGCGGTGACGAGGGCGATGACACCGATGCACCGACAACGCTTGACGGCTTGACCTTTACATCCTCTACCTATGCAATAGTTGAGAAAAATATTAAAAATCAAATTCCGCTTACCTTTGAGGCAACAATATTAGTACCCGAGGACGTAACGGGCAGAGCGGGTATTATTTTCGGCAACTATTACAGCTATGAATATAAGTATCTGAGCTTTGAAATATATGAAAACGGTCAGCCTCGTATTGCGTTTAACAATGAAATCGAGAGGGATGCGCGTAGCTTTGTATTCAACAACGTAAAAGTAAATACAGGCAAGGTTGTTCATTTGGCAATTACCGTTGACTCACAAAACGGCGCAATCAGATGCTACGTAGACGGCGAGCTCAAGCAAACCGTATATACAACCCTTACAACGTACGACAGTGAAGTGTTTGACGATTATCTTTTCCTTGTGGGTAATGATTTAAGAAACGGCGCAGAGCAGTACTTCAAGGGAACGATAGGTAACCTTACGCTTTACTCCGACGTAAGAAGTGCAGAGGAAATCAAGAGTGACTTTGAAGCTACCAACACAAGCTGTGAAAATATCGTGCTTCACTATGACTTCTCAAATTCGCAAATCGGCTCAGACGTAGAAGATAAAACAGGAAACGGCTATGCGTTAATATTTGACAGTAAAGCAAAGGCAGATCAAAACAACTGGATTATAGAAAAGGAAGAGGTAAAGGATTATCTCTATTCCTTCGCGGTAGTTGGCGATACTCAGATTATAAACCGTTATCACGGCGAGGATTTTCATAAAATCTACGACTGGATTTTAGCAAATAAGTCAAGCAAAAACATACAGTACGTATTCGGTCTTGGCGATATAACAGATGCGGATTCAAGCGACGAGTGGGAAAGAGCAGAGGAAATTTTCAGACTGAACGGCGAAATTCCGTATTCGGTTGTGCGCGGTAATCACGATAGCACAAGCAAATTCAACTCATTATTTGCAAACGATGCTTCATACGCTGCACAGTTCGGCGGCTTCTTTGCCGAAAACGATGCAAGAAACTCCTGGCGCAAAATAACGATAGGTGGAAACAGCTTTTTGATGATAACGCTTGACTACGGTGCGTCTGACGACGTTCTTAGCTGGGCAGGTGATATTATTGAGGAAAATAGCGATTGCAAGGTTATTATTTCCACACACGCCTACCTTTTTAGAGACGGAACAACGCTCGACTCCGGCGACGTTTGCCCACCTAAGACAAGCGGCGGCTATAATAACGGCGACCATATTTGGGATAAGCTTATTTCTCAATACGAAAACGTTTTCCTCGTGCTAAGCGGTCATGACCCGAGCGCACAGGTGGTTGTTAGTCAAACAGAGGGCGTTCACGGAAACATAGTGACTCAAATGCTTATTGACCCACAGGGCGTTGATACATCAACTCCAACGGGCATGGTGACAATGCTTTATTTCAAGGCGGACGGAAGCATTGAGGTTGAAACATATTCGACAATTCAAGAGAGCTATTACAAGGAATCAAATCAGTTTGTAGTTAGCGAAACCGAGCACGATTATTCAAAAAATATCGCTTATGAGTATGCAAACGGCTATCTACAAGCGGGTGTGATGAGCGCAGAATGTGTTCATTGTGGCAAGACAAGACAAGAAGCAACTGATGCGATTTTCGTATACAAGGGATACTCCGTAAAAGAGGAAAATACCGCGATATGTGTCGGTTATTTTATAAATTACGAGCTTTTAAGCGACTACGAAGCGGTTATGTGTACTGAAATTTCAATAGGCGCGGTAACGTGTGCAAGTGACAATCTTGTAAACGGTGACAATAAGCCTATCAATAGCGACGGCACAGCGGCAGAGGTAAGCGCAGGCAGGGTTGTTCATAGCCTGATTGAGAGCGAGCGCAGAAACGTTTCCATTATCTTAAAGACTGACGATTGGACGAAATACGCAGATAAGAAAATTATTCTTTGTGCGTATATAATCGAAAACGGTAAGGTAAGCTATCTTTGCGGAAATGTAGCAAGCGAAAGCGCGGCGGCGACTACCTACAACGAAATTATAGAAGAATTAGCAGAGGAGGTGGAGTAGAATGAAATATATTTCACCAAAATACGAAATAGAGCTCTGTAATACAGAGGACATAATGGTAAGCTCAAGGACCTTCGAGGTTCATGACAAGGAGAATAACGACGAGGTGGAATATATCATTTCTCCCGAATCAATCTTCGGCTTCTAAAAAATCAACAGAAAAAGAGATAACGTTTCGCCCGTGGAGCTATTCGTTATCTCTTTTTGCTTTATAACAACCATGCGTTTTTGCGCGCGCGTATCTTGAAATATAAAATATATTGTGATATACTAAAATTAGAAATTACAAATTGGAGCATTTAATGAAAAAAATACTGCTTTTATTATCGATATTATTTATATTTTCGCTTGCCTTGATATCGTGTGGGCAAAGCGAATGCGCGCACGTTTTCAACGATGCAACGTGTGAAGTGCCGAAAACGTGTGTATTTTGTGGGCAAACCGAGGGCGCACCGCTTGGACATAGCTTCAAGGATGCAACCTGTCAGGGCGCAAAGGAATGCACAGTGTGCAAAAAAACCGAGGGCGACGTTGGCGAGCATAGCTGGGAGGCTGCCACGTGCCAAAGCGCCGCTACCTGCAAGGTGTGTGGCGTAACCGACGGCGAAAGCCTTGGGCATAGCTGGAATACCGTTTGCACCAAGGACAGAGAATGCAAAAGATGCGGTGCCTTCGAGGCGGCAAAGGAGCATACCTGGAACACGGATAAATGCCAAGTAACTCAAATTTGCTTGGAATGTAATTTCGTTGGCGGCAAAATGGAGCACGAATGGGTGAAGGCAGACTGCGAAGCTCCCGAGCATTGCACGCGTTGCGGTCAAACAACAGGCGAGGCGCTCGGTCATAACTGGAAAATCACGTCCTGCAAATCTCCCAAGGTGTGCCAAAGATGCTATATAACCTCCACCGAGGGCTTACCTCATACGTGGAAATACGTAGGCTGTGACGAGGAAAGAATATGCACAGGCTGCTACCAAAAGGAAGGCTTTGTATACGGACATACGTGGATTGAGGCAACCTGCTACGATGCCAAGCACTGTGAAAAATGCGGACTAAAAAACGGCGTGGCGCTCGGACATAGGTGGGAGGAGGCAAATTGCCTGTACCCCAAAACCTGTGAAAGCTGCAAGCTGACAGAGGGCAAGGCACTCGGTCACGATTGGGAGCTTGTTGAAACAGTCGAGCCACTTTGCGAGGACGGAAAAAACGTATATTTCTGTTATAGATGCGAGGGCAATTTGGAATACGCCTTAGATGCAAAATACGGCTATCACGTTTGCGATACCGACGGCTTTTGCACACAGTGCAAGGGGCAATATGACGTAAACCAAATGTATATCGACTCCGTGCTTATCACAAACGAGCATTCCGTTAAGTGCTGCGGCATTTTTTCAAGCAGTGAAACAGCGGTTAAAATATATAAGCCCGTAACCTCGGCTGATATCGGCATGCCCGTTATCGACCTTGGCGGTAGCCTGCCAACCTCAAAGGGATATGAAAACATCGTCAGCTTAACCTACGAGTCCGAGGAGCAAAGCTTTGCCTGCAAGGCGGAAATTAAGGTGCAGGGTGCATCAAGCGCAGGCAAGCCGAAGAAAAACTTCAACATCAAGCTCATAAACGAGGACGGAAGCAAAAACAAGGTCAAATTAGTTGACGGCTGGGGCAAGGAAAGCAAGTATTGCTTAAAAGCCAACTACATCGACTATTCACAGTCGAGAAACGTAGTATCGGGCAAAATCTTCGGCGAAATCGTAAAATCAAGAAAGGACGAGCTTGTAGATACGCCAAACGGCGGCGCAATAGACGGCTTCCCAATCTTAGTTTACAACGACGGCGTATATCAAGGTCTTTACACCTTGAATATCCCGAAGGATAACTGGATGTTCGATATGAAGCATACCGACGAGAAAAACCAAGCTATTTTTATGACCGATACGTGGAATAACGCAGTTTCCTTCCGCGAGGTTTCAACAAGCGGCTTCGTGCTTGAATTTGCATCAAACGAGGACAGCTTGGTGGACAATAACACTCAGTGGGCGTACGACAGTATGCTTGACCTTATAAGATTCGTTTACAATAACGACGGCGAGGATTTCAAAAACGGAATTCACGAATACGCCGATATAGACAAGTGCATTGACTCTATGATATATACCTTCTTTATCTGCGCCGACGACAACACGAGCAAGAATATACTTTGGGTAACGCTCGACGGCAAGGTGTGGTTCAGCAGTATGTACGATATGGACGGCACCTGGGGAATGAGATGGAACGGTAACATCGAATTTAACGAATATACCCATCCAATATCCGCGCTCGTTGACGGAAAGGGCTTAGCGCCCGAGAGAAATCACGGCAACTTAAATCTTTTGTGGGAAAGAATTTACGTCAATTATTACGACCGCGTTTGCCAAAGATACGCCGAATTAAGAGAGGAAATTCTCACGGTTAAAAACATTTCAAGCTATTTCACCGCGTTCTTTAATTCAATTCCCGACGTGGTAAGAGAAGCGGAGAAGCAAAAATGGACGGGAGTTCCCACACAAAACATTGACCACTTAGACCAAATTTTAACGTTTGCGAAAAAACGCCTTGACGTTATGGACAAAATCCTGCTCTCTCAGTAAAAAATATGTGCATTTTTTGAAAAAATCGACGTGCGCTCGAAACACTTTTTTGTGCAATATGGAATATATTCGTATTTAATATATAAAATGTTGGAAAATACTTGAAAATAGTCGAAAATAGTGTTAAAATCAAAATATGTACGTTTCGTGCAAAAACAAAAGGAGAGGAGCCTATTTATTTAAGTTCACATACCTTCTGGGAAGGTAAAAAATGGCGAAATCGCCAAATAAACAAAAATAAAAGGAAGGAAAGTAAAATGAAAAAATTTAATTTTGCAAAAATTGCATTATTAATTTTCGTTTGCGTAATGCTCTTTGCCACACTCGCAGTTGGCGCATATGCAGACGAAGCGGCTGAAACTACTTCGGTTAACGATGTTTTTCAGTTTGGAGAGTACTCCATTAACGAAAACGGCGAAGCAAGCTTTAGCTTCACGTTAAATCACGAGGCTAAGGAGGCGCTTGGCGAAAACGTAGAAATCGGTATCGTTATCGTAGCGCTTGACAAATTAAACGGTCAGTCACCTATCGGTGCAGACGGTAAGCCTGCTACGCTTGAAAGCGGCAAGGTTTACGTTAAGTCACTTAATGGCTATAACAACACCGAATATAGCTTCACACTTTCAAACTTCAACGGCGAGCTCGCTACTCGTAAATACGTTGTAGCACCTTATTTATATGACGGCACAACCGTTTACTACTACGAGGGTGACAAGGTTACTGAAACGGTAGAGGGTATTTCATATGAAGAAATCCTTGAAATCTCAGGTCACGAGCATAGCTACGTTGCAGGCGAGGCTGACGAAAACGGCAACGTTACGTACGCTTGCGTTTGCGGCGAATATTACGTTGTAAACAATGCAGCAGTTAACGGCGAGTACTATATGGGTACAGACAAGGTTGTTTTTGCTGACGGTAAGCTCACAGCTATGGGCGGCGAGTATGAATATACATACAACGTAACGTCAGGTATGATTGACACAGACGCTGGTATCTTCTTCCAAGTTATCGACGGCGTTATCTACTTCAGAGGCGCAACACCGCTTCACCAACACACAGGTGAGGGCTACGTTGCAGAAGAACAAGCAGACGGTTCAATCAACTATGTTTGCCCACTCTGCGGTACAGTTATGTACACAGTAAACAATGCAGCTCTTAACGGCACATACTACGCTGATGCTATGACAAGCTTCGTATTTGATAACGGCGTTCTCACAGCAAACGGCGAAACATTTAACTACACATACAATGTAACAACAGGCTCACTCACAGTTGAAAACATGTCCGATGGTATGCTCGCTGTTGTTAACGGCAAGATTGTATTTAGAGGCAGAGTAGAGCTTCACCAACACAACGAAGATACCATCTTCACAGAAAAAACAGATGCTACATGCACAGAGGCAGGCGTTATCGTAACAATCTGCAAATTCTGCGGTCCTATCAATGAAGAAACAATCGACGCTAAGGGTCACACCGAGGAAACATTAGCAGGCAAGGAAGCAACATGTACAGAAGCAGGTCTTACAGATGGTAAGAAATGTACAGTATGTGGCGTAACAACAGTTGAACAAACAGAAATCACAGCTAAGGGTCATACCGAAGAAACATTAGCAGGCAAGGAAGCAACATGTACAGAAGCAGGTCTTACAGAAGGTAAGAAATGCACAGTATGTGGCGTAACAACAGTTGAGCAAACAGAAATCCCTGCTCTTGATCACACCTACGTTGACGGCTATTGCGAATGTGGCGCAGTAGACCCTGACTACTACTTTGAAATGACAATCCCTGAGGCTCTTGCAGCAGCAGACGGCACAAAGGTTCAGGTTAGCGGTACTGTTTCTGCTGTAAATACAGCATGGAGCGAACAATATGAAAACATTACCGTTACAATCACCGATGCAGAAGGCAATACACTTTATATCTACAGACTTGCAACCAACGTTGCTCTTGGCGATATTATCACCGTTAAGGGTGCAATGGCAACGCACGAAGAAGCAAGACAAATCGGCGCAGGCGCTACAGCTGAAATCATCGGTCATGACAAAAACTATGACTATGCTGAAATGACAATTTCTGAGGCTCTTGCAGCGGCAGACGGCACAAACATTATCGTAATAGGTACAGTTACAAGAATTGGAATTGCCTACAACGATCAATATGGAAACATTTCCGTTTACATTAAGGACGAGGCAGGCAACGAGCTTTACCTCTATAGACTTACAGGTAACGTTGAGGTTGGTCAAATCATTAAAGTTAAGGGTGTAATGGCTACCTATAACGGAAGCAGACAAGTTACAGGCGGTACGTTTGAAGCAGTTGGTACACACGAATGTACAAACTTTACAGAAGCAACCTGTAAGGCTCTTGCTACTTGCGTAGTTTGCGGTGCAACAAAAGAAGACAGCGTGCTTGCAGATCATAATTACGTAGATGGCGTATGTTCAGAATGTGGCGCACAAGAGGGCGTTACTACTATAACAGCAAGCAAGACAATCGCAGACCTTATTAAGGAGTATGGCTGGACAAGCTCTACGACAAAGCAATCATTCAACCTTGATGACATTGTTTCCGTAAAGATTAACGGCGGTAGCAACACGGGTAAAGCATACAATGGCGACCAAATTCGCATTTACGCAACAGACTCACCTGCGGGCACTCTTACCATCTCGGTTGCAGAGGGTTATGAGCTTGTTTCCGTTAAGATAACAACAAAAACAGGTACGTATGCATTCTTATACGTTGACGGTACAACTGAGGACATTTGCAATAAGTCAGTTGACGTTTCAGGCTCTTCAGTTCTTCTTGAATCTGTTAAGAACGGTGATAACGGCAAGCAGGTTCAAATTACTGCAATTGAAGTAGTATATGCAGCAAAAGTAATTTGCACACACGAAAACACTACTGAAACAACAACAACAGCATCAACTTGCACAGAAGCAGGCAGCAAAACAATAACCTGTAATGATTGCGATTATGAAGAAGTAGTGGAAATCCCCGCTCTCGGTCATAGCTATGGCGAAGATAGAATTTGCACACGTTGCGGTTATTCAGAAGCTCACGTTCACAATTTTGTTGCAACAGAGGATGTAGTAGCTCCAACATGTACAACACAGGGCTACACAATCTATACCTGTGATTGCGGCGAAAAAGAAAACAGAGATTACGTAGATGTTGTTGCACACGTTGACGCAAATGCAGACTATAAGTGCGACTACGACGAATGCGGAACACTTATGCTCCCTGCAGACGGCGAAGCTCTTACAATTGAGCAAGCTCTTGCAATCGCAGCACTTTGTGAAGCAGGCAAATACACAGCAAACAAGTACTACATCACAGGTACTATTACTAAGCTCACTAACACTACATACGGTAATGTTAATATCAAAGACGAAGCAGGCAACGAAATTTATATTTACGGTCTTAACAATTATGATGGTACAGTAAGATATGACGCACTTGAATATAAGCCTGTTGTAGGTGACGAAATTACCGTTTACAGTGTAATCGGCAATTACGAAGGAACCAGTCAATTAAAGGAAGCTTGGATTGACGAGATTGTTGCTCACACCTGCGAGATTACAACTGAAGTAATAGCTCCTACATGTACAGAAGCTGGCTATACAGTTCACAAATGCACTATTTGTGATAAGGAAGAGAAGGATTCGGAAGTTCCTGTTACCGGTCATACCTACGTTGACGGCATATGCTCAGCATGTGGCGCGGTAGAAATTACCGATGAAATAGAAACTACAACAGCAAGCAAGACAATCGCAGACCTCATCACGGAACATGGCTGGACAAATACCACAACAAAGCAGTTCTTCAAACTTGATGACTTTGTTTCCGTACAGGTGGACGGCGGTGCAAATACCGGTAAGGCATATACTGACCATATCCGTGTTTATTCATCAGATTCGGGCAAATTAACAATTTCTGTACCTAATGGCTATCAACTTGTTTCAATTAAAATAACAACCAAAACAGACGCCGATAACTATGCAACTCTTTGCATTGATGGTACAACCACAGACATTTCTAACCAAATTGTTGAGGTTTCCGGCACCTCAGTACAAATTAATGTTGTGAAAGGCGGACAAACACAGACTCGTATTACTGAAATTGAAGTAGTATATATCCAAACATGCGCACACGAAAGCACCACTGTAAACAAAACAGATGCAACTTGCGAAAAAGACGGTAAAGAGGAAACAATTTGCGACGATTGCGAAGTTGTTCTTGAAACAAAAATAATCGAAGCTTCTGGTCACAAATTTGTTGACGGCATATGCTCAGGATGTGGCGAAGCAGAAGTAACTGAAAAAACAGAAAAGTCTGTTTCTAAAACACACGTTGAAATGACTGAGCTTGCAGGCGTTTCTACCACTAATGGTAGTTCTGTTAAGGATAAGCAAATTAAACTTGACGAAAACGTAACCGTTGTATTTGGTCAAGGAAAGGCGGCTAATGCTCCAGTTTATTATCCTGAAAGTATAAGACTGTATCAAAACGGAGCTACAGCGAAAATCAGCGTTGCCGAAGGCTGCACAATTAAGACCATTATTGTAACTCTTGCTAATAATTCAGCTGGTGATGGTCCTATTGATGTAACTGGCGGAACTGCTTCAGCTCTTCAAAATTACGTATATACTATTACTGCTGACGAAGGTGCTACTGAGATTGTAATCACTACAACTGGTACCGACAAAAACTCAAGACTTTACGTTGCAAATATTGAGGTTATCTACGAAAAATAATTTTCAATCAAAAAGCACAATTCGCAAGAACCACGCCCACGGGCGTGGTTCTTTCCTTTTGATGTCTTGATAATATGCACGGAAATATGCACGGAAATATACACGCAAATGCGTGATGATATACAATGCGGTGCATTGATGATATACACGGAAATATACACGCAAATGCGTGATGATATACAATGCGGTGCATTGATGATATACACACGTTCGTGTGATGATATACAACGCCACGCGTTGATTAAACCGTAGGGGAGGGGTTCTCCCTCCCGCGCAAACGGCACGCACCCGACAAAACGGGTCATTCGTGAATGACCCCTACAAATTGAACGAACACCACCCGTAGGGGCGATTCACGAATCGCCCGCTAGCAAAAAAACGCACCCCGACAAGGAAAAATGCGCCCACGCGACGTATGGATGCCTTCTCCAGTGGGTGATTCCCCTTCGAGGGGAAATGTCGCAAAGCGACAAAAGGGTTGCCGTCCTGCAAGGAAAGGTGGCACGCTTGCCGTGACGGATGAGGTGTTATCTGTGTAGATTCTTCGACGCGCTCGGAATGACAGGGGAAAAATGCGCCCACGCGACGTATCGCATTTTATATAATTCAAAATAAATGATTTACAAACGCGCGCGCATATGATAAAATGAATTAAAGGGCAAAGGGGCAAGGCGGCGAAGCACGCTATTGCGTGTGGCGAAGCCACATGATGTACCCTTGCTTGCCAACTGTATCTTAGCCTTACGCTAAAATGAAAGGACAAAACAAAATGTTTGAAAACGCAAGCTGGATAGTAAATCCCGAAAATAAATTGCACGAGCCTGTGCGCTTCACAAAGGAATTTATGCCGAAGGGTAAAATCAAAAGAGCAACGCTAAATATAACCGCGCTCGGCTGCTACTACGCCGAGATAAACGGCGAGCGTGTGGGTGATTTCATTTTAGCCCCGGGCTTTACCTCGCGCAAAAGGGTGCAATATCAATCGTATAACGTAACTAAAATGATAAAGGACACCGCAAAAATCGAGGTCTTGGTCGGTGACGGCTGGTATAACGGCAAAATCAACTTCGTCGTGGCAAACGACGTTCCCAAGGCGATGATTTGTCAGCTCGACGTTTTATACGCTGACGGCACAAAGGAAAGCGTTTTTTCAAACGGGGATTGGCTCACCTCAAAGGACAAGCTCCGCTTCTGTGAGCTTTACGACGGTGAAATTTACGATGCAACCTACCAAGGAAGCACGGGGCTGGCAAGGGTGCTTGACCACACGAAAAAAATAATTGTCAAGCAACAGGGCGTTTACGTCAAGGAGCAGGAAAAGCTCGCCCCTGTGTCTGTTTTTCGCGCTCCAAACGGCGATACAATTGTCGATTTCGGTCAAAATTTAACAGGCTATTTCGAGTTTACGGTAAACGCAAAGCAAGGCGACAGGGTGGAATTTACCGTTTGCGAGGAGCTTGATAAATACGGCAATTTTTATAACGAAAATTATCGCGATGCCAAGGCGCGCTTTGAGTATATCTGCAAGGACGGCGTAAACACCTATAAGCCAAGGCTTGCATTCTGGGGATTTAGATATATGCGTGTTGATAGCTTCCCCGAAAAGATAACAAAAGAGAATATCAATGCAATTGTCGTTCATTCCGATATGAAAAGGACAGGGTATCTGAATAGCTCGTCACCTATGCTTAACAAGCTTTTCTCCAACGTAATTTGGGGTCAAAGGGGCAATTTCCTTGACGTCCCGACTGACTGTCCGCAAAGGGACGAAAGGCAGGGCTGGACAGGCGACGCTACCGTCTTTTGCAAGACCGCAACGTATAACTACGACGTTGAAAAATTCTTTGAAAAGTGGCTCACCGACCTAAAGCTTGACCAAGGCAAGCGAGGCAATATTCCGAATATAATTCCGCAAACCGTCTGCTGGGATTGGTCAACCACGGAGGAAACGGGCGCGGTTTGGGGCGATAGCGCAACTATAATTCCGTACCAAATATATAAAACCTACGGAAACGAAAAAATCCTCAAAAAGCAATACAAAACGATGGTGCGCTACCTTAGCTACATATGGAACGCAACGAAGAAAAAATATCTTTGGTACGGCTGTAATCAATTTGGTGACTGGCTCGGTCTTGACGCACCGAGCGGCAGCTACCGCGGCTCATCAAACGAGGACTTTATCGCATCCGTCTTTTACTACAATTCCGCAAAAATAGTGGGGGAAGTGTCTAAAATTTTAGGTAAAGACCCCAAAAAATACGACACTCTTGCCGAAAAAATCCTATCTAAAATCAGAAAAACCTTCACCGAATACAAAACGCAAACGGAATGCACATTGGCTCTTTATTTTGATATAGCCGAGGACAAAGCACCCATTGCAAAGCAGCTAAACGATATGATAAAAGCAAACGGCGGTAAGCTTCAAACAGGCTTCGTTGGAACACCGTTCCTTTTGCACGCCTTGTCAACTAATGGCTACACCGAAACCGCGTATGATTTGCTCCTTAGCGAGCAGCTCCCGTCTTGGCTCTATTCCGTCAAGCAGGGCGCAACCACGATTTGGGAGCATTGGGACGGCAAAAACGAAGAGGGCGATTTCTGGTCTAAGGATATGAACTCCTTCAATCACTACGCATACGGCTCCGTTGCCGACTGGGTTTATGAGGAGGCGTGCGGAATTAAGCCAAAAAAACCGGGCTTTGAGGAAGCAATAATTGCGCCAAAGCCAACCGACAAGCTCGATTTCCTCAGCGCATCACTTGAAACACGCCACGGCAAAATCACCTCAAAGTGGTATCACAAAAACGGCAAAATCAAGTACGAAATCGAAACACCCGTTAAAGCGTCAGTAGTGATAAACGGCGAAAATCACGAGCTTGAAGCAGGAAAATACGTCTTTTAACAAATTGAGAGGCTGTCGCATTAGCGACGCCTCTTTTTAGGGGATAGTGAAATGAGTGCAGAAGGCGTGAACTCGTACACGTCGGC